>JBJTUI010000315.1:0-2638 GCA_046080625.1 Elainella sp.
TCGCATGGGTTTTTGGAAGAGCTTATTCAGCACCACCGACGCTGCTGCAAGACCAGCAGATTCTGATCGCTACACCTCTCCCAACATGACGGTGGGAAACTCGCGCATCTTTTTCAGCACCGATCGCGACATCGACCTCTATGAGCTAGAAGAACTCTGCGATGCGGTGGGCTGGTCTCGGCGGCCCCTGCGGAAAGTGAAAAAGGCGATTCAACACAGCTTTCTGGTCGTGTCGATGTGGGAGCATCGGGGAGCCCAGCGACGGCTAATTGGGTTTGCTCGCGCCACCTCTGATCACGCCTTCAACGCCACGATCTGGGACGTGGTGGTGCATCCCGACTTCCAGGGGCAGGGGCTGGGTAAGGCCCTGATGCGGCAAATGATCAAGCGGTTGCGCAGCGAAGACATCAGCAACATCACCCTGTTTGCCGACCCCCACGTCGTGGATTTCTACCGGACGCTGGGCTTCATGTCGGACCCGGAAGGCATCAAGGGGATGTTTTGGTATCCCGATTGAGCGCCTGCCTGGGCGCTTATTTGGTGTGCTTATTGGGGTGCTTACTGGGGCGTCCGATCAAGCATTTGTCTGGGCGAGCGGCTCCGCTGAAACCGCTGGGCCTCGGCGATCCATTCCCCCACCTGATCAACGCCGGGGCAGAGGTCGGGCCGCTGCATCATTGCCACCTGGAGTTTCAAAATCTGCTGGTGTAGGCGCGGCAGGGAAATTTCGGCCAGTTGGGCCACCGAACTGACGCCAGCGTGCAGCAGCAGGCCGCAATAGTCGCAGCCGACGGCGGGCAACTGGGCCAAGTCGGCTAGGGCTACCCATTTGTTCACCCGCTGGGTGCGGGTTTGGAGCTGGGTTGCGAGAGCCTGACGCTGGGCGGCTGTCCGGGTTCGCTGCAACAGCTGGTAGGTCGTTTGAATACCACAAGCGTCTAGCTGGGCCTGATCTTGGGGGTTGAGGCCCGGCAGTTGGGCAATCGGCCAGTGGAGTACCCGACTCGCAGACTGGGGGCGCGGACGGTCTGACCGAGGGCGGGGAGGCTTAGGCATGGTGGGAGGGCAAGGCAACGGCAACGCACGAGGAGCGAATCAGCAGGGCAAGCAGCGATTCTGCTCCTGCTCTATCCTAATGGTTCTGACCCATTAGTGGTCCTCGCCCCAGCTTCTGGATGGGCTGACTCCTGAATCTAGAACTCGCAGACCTCGGGCCGAATCGGGCAAGTCTGATCGGCGATCTCGTTGTCTTGCAGGTTGAGCAGCTCCAGGCTGGTCAGGGACTTGAGGGGCGAGAGGTCGGTAATTTGATTAGAGCTGAGGTCGAGCGCCGTCAGGTTGGTCAGCGGCTGCAAAGGACTGAGATCGGTAATCTGATTGTGGCTGAGGCCAAGGGTGTCGATGTTGGTCAAAGCCTGGAGGCCGTTGAGGCTAGCAATCTGGTTGCCGTCTAGTCCCAGAATGGTCAGACGGGTCAGGGGTTGGAGCGGCCCCACATCGCTCACCTGATTGTTGATTACGCTGAGGGCGGCCAGATTGGTCATCGATTGCAGCGGGCTCAGGTCGGTAATCTCGTTGTCGCTGAGGCCAAGCAGGGAGAGGTTGGTCAGCCCCCGCAGCGGCGTCAGGTCGGCGACCCGGTTGGCGTTGAGGCCGAGCAGATCGAGCTTGGTCAGGCTGCTGAGCGGCGTCAGATCGCTGATCCGGTTGCCGCTCAGATCCAGAGCTGCCAAATTGGTCAAGGCTTGCAGAGGGACCAGATCCTCAATTTTGTTGAAGTCGAGGTTGAGGCTGGTCAGCTTGGTGAGCGATTGCAGGGGGCGCAGATCCCGAATGCGGTTTTGGCTGAGGCTGAGCACCGTCAGGTTGAGCAGGCTTTGCAGCGGCGTCAGGTCTTCCACCCGGTTGTCGGAAAGGTTGAGCTGCTTCAGATGGGGCAGAGCCTGGAGGGGCGTCAGGTTTTCTACACCGCTGCTGCTTAAATCCAAGCTATTGCGGCTGGTCAGGGCAGCTTCGGCCTGGGCACAGTCTTCGGTTTTGACCTTTTCTAGCAGCACGGCCAGGGTGCGACGAGCGCTGCGCCGCAGTTCACGCCCATTACTGCAAAGCTGGGCAAATTGGCCGGGGGCAGCTGATTGGGTTGGGGCTGGGGCCTGGGTTAAAGTTGGGGCTGATTGAGCCCAGCCGTGAGTTGGAGCAACGGCTACCAAACCGACGGCGGCCAGCAGGGCCAGCCAGCTATAGGAGTGAGTGCGAGGCGCATGGGCGGATCGGGGAGAGAAATGGGCCAGTTGACAAGGCATAGCGAAAGGCATAGCAAAGATGCACAAATGCAACAATTTTCAGGGTTTTCGGTTCAGCATTTGAGTCGGGCTCAAACTCCAGTGTTAATCCAGGGTTCGTTAATTGGGGTTAATTGATCTGAAAACCGCTGTAAGTGTTTATTAAATACTAAATTTTACTGACTCCTGGAATCTATCCCATAAGATGCCAGTAAGATGGTTCTTCCAGAATTGCCGTGGTGTCTTTCTACATCTAGTGTGTGGGAACAAGCACGGCTGAGCGCTTATGTCATGATCAGAGCAGATGAGTTTGGGAATAGACATGGACAACCAGTTTCAAATTCCACTCGACCTGC
>JBJTUI010000316.1:0-8003 GCA_046080625.1 Elainella sp.
CTGGCCAGTGATCTGTGCCTGAAGCCTGGTATTGTCAAGGTTTTATTGGGTGATCAGGTATTTTAAGAAGTTCAGTTTTTTGAGAACGGCGGGTTTGAAATAGGGGCTATGGGAAAGAGTGGCCAGATCTTGAAGGTTTAATAGGAGTAAGTAATGTGCTGAATTTACGTTTCTTTCTCAGTAATTTCCGTAAAAGGTCTGGTGTAGGCGTTTCTGAGGCCAAGCGGCTTGCTATCATCCCTGCAAGCGATGGCGCAGTCTTGGCCTGGGCCTTGCTGCCAGTTCTACAGGTGTTGCCCGTTGCGGCAGCACCCGTTAGAGCAACACCCGTTAGAGCAACACCCGTTAGAGCAGAATCCTTAATCTCGCGCCAGGTTAGCCAAGCTACACCGCCAAATCGCGTTCTGGAAAGTGTCCCGCCACCCATTCCTGTTCTCCCCCTGCCCGACCAGCTGCCCGTGCTGCCTCCTCCGACCGATCTGTTGCCCTCTGCTTCCCCTGCTACCGAACCAGAACCCCTGCCCGATGTGCCGCTCCGGGTCTTTGTCGAGCGGTTTAATGTGGTGGGCAGCACCGTGTTTAGCGAGGCAGAGCTAGCCGCAGTGACCGCGCCTTTTCAGGGCCGTGAACTCACCTTTGCCGAATTGCTCCAGGCCCGCTCGGCGGTGACGCAGCTCTATATCGACCGGGGCTATATCACCTCGGGAGCCCTGATTCCGCCTCAGACCCTGGAAGGGGGTGTTGTGACGATTCAGGTGATCGAGGGCAGCATTGAGACGATTAACGTGACGGGGACCCGCCGCCTCAACCCCAGCTATGTGCGTAGCCGCATTGGGTTGGGGACAGCCGCGCCGCTGAATCAAATGCGCCTACTGGAAGCTCTCCAGCTTTTGCAGCTCGATCCGTTGATCCAAACGATCTCGGCTGATTTGCAGGCCGGAACTCGTCCGGGCACGAGCGTGCTGCAGGTGGCGGTACAGGAGGCCGATGCCTTTAACGTTCAGCTGGAGCTCGACAACAACCGCTCCCCCAGTGTCGGCAGCTTTCGCCGCCGGATTGAGTTTGAACAGGCCAACCTGACCGGGCTGGGCGACGCCCTCTCGGTAGACTATGCCAATACGGACGGCAGCAACGAGGTCAACGCCAGCTACAGCTTGCCCCTCAACCCGCGCAATGGCACCATTCGGCTGGCGGCAGGGTTGGCCAACAGCCGGGTGATTCAGGAACCGTTTGATGCTGCCGATATTACGGCCCCGTCCCGCTATTTTGAGTTGAGCTACCGCCAGCCCCTGATCCTGACGCCAACCGAAGAACTGGCCCTGGGAATCACGGCCTCGCGTCAGGAGAGCCAAACCAAGGTGGCTGGAGAAGGCACGCCGCTCTCGCTGGATGCCGATGAACAGGGACGGACGCGGGTTTCGGCCCTGCGGTTCTTCCAGGAATGGACAGAGCGCAGCAGTCAGCATGTGTTTGCGGTTCGCTCCCAGTTCAGCCTGGGCCTAGACTGGCTGGATGCCTCGGTCAGCGACGATTTTCCCGACAGCCGCTTTCTGGCCTGGCGAGGGCAGTCCCAGTGGGTACGGCTGCTGGCCCCCGATACGCTGCTGCTGGTGCGGGGCGATTTGCAGTTGAGCGATCAGCCCCTGGTGGCCCTAGAGCAGTTTAGTTTGGGCGGCGGTCAGAGCGTGCGCGGCTATCGCCAGGATGCTCTGTTGACCAATGACGGGGCCTTCTTCTCCACGGAACTACGGCTGCCGGTGCTGCGGGTTGCCGAAATCAACGGCCTGCTGCAAATTGCCCCGTTTATCGATGCGGGTACAGCCTGGAATAATCCCGAAACCCTCGACCCCAGTACGCTGGTTGGGGTGGGTCTGGGCCTGATCTGGCAGCAGCAGGATCTCTCGGTCAGGCTGGATTGGGGCATTCCGCTGGTGACGCTGGAGGGCGATAAACAGACCTGGCAGGAAAACGGCGTCTATTTCTCGGTAATCTACTCGCCTTTTTGAGTTTGCTTGTGACCCGCTGTGAACAGGGGCGAATCCTTCTGTTGGCGGAGGCTGCTGGCCCGCTGTCTGTCCCTTTGGCCAGACGAATAAACTGCTTGAGCTACCTAGGATTGAGACAAAACATCGCGCTCCGGTTTGTAAACAGCTGGAGTGTTTGTTTTTGTCGGGCATCGAGCTGGATGCAGTTTGGCCGGGCCGTCAATAGCTCTGATTTAGAGTTCTTACCCTTCTTGCTTTTCAGGAGACCTATGGCTATTTCTCAAAAAACGAGTGGCAAAATTCGCTATGCGGTGGTCGGTCTGGGCTGGTTTGCCCAGGCAGCTGCTCTACCCGCTTTTTCAAATACCGACAACTCCGAACTGGTGGCGCTGGTTTCAGACGACGTTACTAAGCTACGGGAGCTGAGCGAAACCTACGGGATTCAGCAGACCTATTCCTATGACGACTACGAAGCCTGCCTCAACAGCGGCGAAATTGACGCAGTGTATATCGCTCTGCCCAACCACCTGCATCGGGAATACACCGAGCGGGCGGCCCAGGCCGGAATTCACGTCCTCTGCGAAAAACCAATGGCGGTTCAGGTTGAAGACTGCGAAGCAATGATTCGAACCTGCGAACAGAATCAGGTGAAGCTGATGATTGCCTATCGGCTGCACCTGGAGGAAGCCAACCTGAAGGCGATTGAAATTATCCAGTCGGGGCAGATCGGCGAGCCCCGCATCTTCAACTCGGTGTTCAGTCAGCAAACCGAGGCCAGCAATATTCGGGTGGATCGCTCGGTGGGCGGCGGGACGTTGGACGACATCGGCATCTATTGCATTAACGCTGCTCGCTATCTGTTCCAGGCCGAGCCAATCGAGGTGTTTGCGACGGCGGCCAACAACGGCGAGGAGCGCTTCAAATCGGTGGACGAGATGACCAGCGCTATTCTGCGGTTTCCCGGCGATCGGCTAGCCACGTTTACGGTGAGCTTTGGGGCGGCCAAAACCTCCAGCTATCAGGTGATTGGCACCAAGGGCGACCTGCGGCTCGATCCGGCCTACACCTGGCAGGGGGGCATTAGCCATACTCTGACGATTGAAGGTGAGAAGCAGGAGCAGGAATTCGAGGAGCACGACCAGCTCGCGGCTGAATTTATCTACTTCTCGGACTGCATCTTGCAGGACAAGCAGCCGGAGCCTTCTGGCCAGGAAGGTTTGATCGACGTCCAGATTATCCAAACCCTGTACCAATCAATTCAGCAGGGGCGGCCTCTGCCGATCAATTTGCCCGAACGCAGCCATCGGCCTTCGACTCAGCAGATGATCAACCAGCCCGCCAACCAGGCTAATCCAGATCTGGTGAAAGCGGCAGAACCCTCGGGTAAGTCGAGTTAAGCGGATTCAGCAACGCCAGTCAATGGCCTGTTCTGAGTGAGTGGAATGGGCCATTGAGAGAATCGCTAGAATAAACTGAAATCGATAGGATGAGATCGATCATGCAGCTTGAAGACTACTTCAATTTTCTGGCTCCCGATGACATCCGTCTCAAAGGCACACGCATCGGCATTGAAACCATTTTGTACGACTACCTGTTTCGGGCACGTACCGCCGAAGAAATTGCCCAGACTTACCCTTCCCTGACCCTAGAGCAGGTCTACGCTACCCTGCTTTACTACCTGCACAACAAAACAAATGTAGATGCTTACCTCACAGACTGGTTGGAATGGGGTGAGAAGATGCGCGAAGAGCAACGCCACAATCCGCCTCCGGTCGTCGCCAAACTTCGCAAACTGAGAGAGACGAAAGCAGCAAGACAAGCAGGCGATGCTTCAGTATCTGTTTGACGAAAATGTTGACCCGGCCTACGTGATTCAAGTTCGGCGGCGGCAGCCCAATTTGTTTGTACTAGCGATCGGAGAATTAGCTACACCTGCAAGGGGAACCCTTGACCCAGAGATTCTTTGTTGGTGTGAAAACCATCAATTTATTCTAGTCACCCATAATCGCAAGTCAATGCCGATTCACCTCGCCGATCATCTTGCACAAAATCGGCATGTGCCTGGAATTTTTATCCTCAACCCTAAATGGAGCATCGGTCAGAACATTGATGAGCTGATCTTCATCGCAGAAGCTTCTTTTGACGACGAGTATCAAGACCGCATCAGCCATTTACCCCTGTCCTGATTTCAGTGTGGACAAAGCAGGTTGGAATAGGATGCAAGGGGGCCATACTTAACAAAAAAGGACAGAAGACTCAAGTCCTCTGCCCTTCCTAGATGAATTTAACCTGGGTTACTCAACGGCCTGAGGCAATAACTCGCGGCGATGTTCCGAGCGGATTTGCACCTGCCCTTCTTCGCCAATATCCACCGTCGCCGTTTCACCCGATTTGATCCGACCCGACAGGATCTCTTCGGCCAGCGAGTCTTCCAAGAGGCGCATGATTGCTCGACGCAAGGGACGCGCCCCGTAGCTGGGGTTGTAGCCTTCCTCTACCAGGCGATCTTTGAACTTCTCGGTGACTTCCAGGATGATGCCGTGCTGCTCTTGCAGACGAGAGTAGACCTCCTTGAGCAGAATGTCGCCAATATGCTTGACTTCATCCTTAGTAAGCTGACGGAAGACGATAATTTCGTCCAGACGGTTGAGGAACTCGGGCCGGAAGTATTGCTTCAGCTCCTCGTTCACCAGCGAGCGAATCCGGGTGTATTGAGCATCGGCTGCGCTTTCTTCGAAGTCGAAGCCCAGACCGCCGCCGCCCTTCTCGATCACCTTCGAACCGATGTTGGAGGTCATGATCAGCAGGGTGTTCTTGAAGTCTACCGTGCGCCCCTTGGCGTCGGTCAGGCGACCATCTTCCAGGATTTGCAGCAGCATATTGAACACGTCGGGGTGGGCTTTCTCGATTTCGTCGAACAGCACCACCGTATAGGGTCTGCGCCGCACCGCTTCGGTCAGCTGACCGCCCTCGTTGTAGCCGACGTAGCCAGGAGGCGAGCCGATCAGCTTGGAGACCGTGTGGCGCTCCATGAATTCCGACATATCCAACCGGATCATCGCTTCCTCAGAACCGAAGAAGTAAGCCGCCAGCGACTTCGCCAACTCGGTTTTACCCACCCCGGTCGGACCGGAGAAGATAAAGCTGGCAATCGGACGGTTGGGGTTCTTCAGGCCGACGCGGGCGCGGCGGATCGCACGGGAAATCGCCTTGACGGCTTCGTCCTGACCCACCATGCGCTGATGCAGCGTATCTTCCATGTGCAGCAGCTTCTCGGACTCGGATTCGGTCAGCTTATTGACCGGAATGCCAGTCCAGGAGGCGACAATTTGAGCGATGTCGTCCTCGGTGACCATGGGTGAGTCTTCGCCGCCTTCGCTGGATTCAGAGGTCTTTTTGTTCTGGGCGATAGCGCGAATTTCAGCCTTAATTTCCATTTCGCGGTCGCGCAGTTCGCCAGCCCGGTCAAAGTCCTGGGAACGAACGGCATCGTCTTTCTCCTTCAACACTTGCCGGAGTTCCTTGTCCAGCTCCTTAGCTGCGGGTGGCAGCTGGGAGTTGATCAGGCGAACGCGAGAACCTGCTTCATCGACCAAATCAATCGCCTTGTCAGGCAGATAGCGGTCGGAGATATAGCGGTCGGAGAGCTTAGCGGCTGCCTCCAGCGCTTCGTCTGAGATCTTCAGCTTGTGGTGCTGCTCATAGCGCTCGCGCAACCCGTGCAGAATCTCGATCGTTTCTGGAACGCTGGGTTCACCGACCATAACGGGCTGGAAGCGGCGTTCCAGGGCAGCATCGCGCTCGATATGCTTGCGGTACTCGTCCAGGGTGGTGGCCCCAATGCACTGGAGTTCACCTCGGGCTAGAGCAGGCTTGAGGATGTTGGCGGCATCGATTGCGCCTTCGGCTGCGCCTGCCCCAATCAGGGTATGCACCTCATCGATCACCAGAATCACGTTTCCGGCCTGCCGGATCTCATCCATGATCTTTTTGAGGCGTTCCTCAAATTCACCGCGATATTTGGTGCCAGCCACCAGCAGGCCAATATCAAGGGTGACAACGCGCTTTTCTTCCAGAATGTCGGGCACATCGTTGTTTGAGATCCGCTGGGCCAGACCTTCCGCAATCGCGGTTTTACCGACACCCGGCTCTCCAATCAGCACGGGATTATTTTTGGTGCGTCGGCCCAGAATCTGGATGACGCGCTCGATTTCTTTCTGGCGACCTACAACGGGATCGAGTTTGCCCTCGGCGGCCATCTGGGTCAGGTTTGAGCCAAACTCATCAAGCGTGGGGGTCTTGGTGCGACCTTGGCTGCCGCCTGCCGAAACCTCAGCCGTTTCGCCCAGCATCCGGATCACTTGCGTTCTGACCTTAGAGAGGTCAACGCCCAGGTTTTCTAGAACCCGAGCAGCCACGCCTTCGCCTTCGCGAATCAGGCCCAACAGCAAATGTTCCGTGCCGATATAGTTATGTCCGAGCTGACGAGCT
Organism: Elainella sp.; assembly: GCA_046080625.1. GTDB lineage: Bacteria > Cyanobacteriota > Cyanobacteriia > Elainellales > Elainellaceae > Elainella. The sequence continues at coordinate 6,477 of JBJTUI010000316.1, forward strand.
TCTTCAAGAGAGAGCTCTAGTACCCGCTTGGCACGAGGGGTAAAGGGAATCTCGACGGCCACAAACCCCGACCCTCGACCAATGATTTTCTCGACCTCGATCCGGGCATCTTTGAGGTTGACACCCATAGATTTCAGCACTTTGGCGGCGACGCCGGTCCCTTCTCCAATCAGACCCAAGAGGATCTGTTCTGTACCGACAAAATTATGCCCCAGGCGGCGAGCCTCTTCCTGGGCAAGCATAATCACCTTAATAGCCTTCTCTGTGAAGCGTTCAAACATGGCGTTCCTTTATCACCTGGTGCGAACCGGTACGCTGATTTTAGCACAGGAAAATTCTCAAGCTGTCAGCTGTGAACAGCAAGAGTGAGGTAGTGATCTCCGAAGGGCGGTCGCCAGTTTACCAATTTGGCTCGAATTGTAGTAATGATTACGATTGGGAATTTAACTCCCGAGGGGAAATTCTGCGGAAAAATTCGGTTTAAGTCAAGTCAGTTGCTCAAACTTAATGCTGAATTAATCCAATTCATCTACCCAGCTAATCCACCACCCGGTTAATCCAGCGGAGACACAGCCGAGTAATCAACCTCAACCGGATCTGGGGAATCTGACTGTTCAACAGCCAGTTGGTCTGACCAGCCCCACAGACCGGGGGCCGAAAGCTGATAGTGGGCCCGATGCAGCCGCAGTTCAATTTCGCTGCGCCATTGCTGTAAGCAAGTTTGGAAACTGGGCTTCTGGAGCCCTTTGCGCCAGAGGATCAGGGCCGCTTCGCCCGTATCCTGGTAATAGCCGGGGCGCTGGCCTACCTGCTCGAAGCCAAATTTCTGATAGAGCAGAATGGCGGGCTGGTTGGAAACCCGAACTTCTAGAGTGGCCCACTCCATCTGCCGCTGCTGGGCCGAGGCAAGCAAGGCATAGAGCAAGGTTTGGCCCAGTCCCTGCCCCCGATAGTGGCCATCAACGGCTAAAAGGGTGATGTGGGCTTCGTTCAAAATGGCCCAGACGCAGGCTAGACCAATCAGAATAGACGATTCCTGGCCAGGGCGAGTTAAGGCGAGCTGCTGATTTGGCTGCTCTAGAGCAGGCTGTGACTGTAGGGACTGGTGCGATTGTAAAAACTGGTGCGACTGCAAATAGAGGCCGAACAGATCGCTATTGGGGCTATCGATTTCGCGCTGATAGCCGTTCTCCGTCCAAAGCCCTCCCAAACAGCGGCAGTCCAGATCAACAGCAGCAGCCAAATCGCTGTGGGGTAAGGGTTGGAGCAGCAGGAAATTCACGAAACTCTGAAAATAGAAATTAGATGAACAGCCCTCAATTGTACACTGATTATAGATAGGGCTTTGCCGACCGCTGCTCGAAAGGGTAGATCGAGAAATTGCCTGGGCAAGTCAGACACCCCCAGCGAAGCTGGTGGCTTGATGAATGTGACCGCCCCAAGGGCGGATGGCTTTCGCTGAAGGTATCTGTGGGTTAATTAAAACCGTCCACTTTGGTCAGATGCTTCTTGCTCACGAATATAGCG
>JBJTUI010000317.1:0-5725 GCA_046080625.1 Elainella sp.
CACAGTCGGGTCCGCGCCACTGCAGCGAGACTGCTGGGCCGAGCAAACTTCGGCAAACCAGAATAGATGGTTCAGCCAGGTGGCGCAGAATTGTCACCGGAACCGGTTAAAATCCACTAAGGTCATCCAGAAATTACAGCAAACAATGGCAGAAACTCTTCTTTTTAATGCCCTTCGGGAAGCAATTGACGAAGAAATGGCGAGAGATTCGTCAGTGTTTGTGTTGGGCGAAGATGTGGGCCACTACGGCGGCTCCTACAAGGTTACAAAGGATCTCTATAAAAAATATGGCGACCTGCGGGTGCTGGATACCCCGATCGCCGAAAACAGCTTTACCGGTATGGCCGTTGGGGCCGCTATGACTGGCCTGCGCCCGATCATCGAAGGCATGAACATGGGGTTTCTGCTGCTGGCCTTCAACCAGATTGCCAACAACGCCGGGATGCTGCGCTACACCTCGGGTGGCAACTATAAAATCCCGATGGTGATCCGAGGGCCGGGCGGCGTCGGTCGCCAGCTCGGAGCCGAACATTCCCAGCGGCTAGAAGCCTATTTCCAGGGCGTTCCTGGCCTGAAGCTGGTGGCTTGCTCGACCCCCTACAACGCCAAAGGTTTGCTGAAAGCCGCGATTCGTGACGACAACCCGGTGCTGTTTTTCGAGCATGTGCTGCTCTACAACCTGAAGGAAAATCTGCCGGAAGAGGAATATGTGCTGCCGCTAGACAAGGCAGAGCGGGTGCGTAAAGGTAAAGACGTGACGATTCTCACCTATTCCCGGATGCGGCATCATGTGATGGCGGCGGTCAAAACCCTGGAAAAGGAAGGCTTTGACCCGGAAGTGATCGATCTGATCTCCCTAAAGCCACTCGACTTCGACACGATTGGCGAGTCGGTACGCAAAACCCACCGGGTAATCATCGTTGAGGAATGCATGAAATCGGGCGGGATCGGGGCCGAACTCACTGCCTCGATCAACGACCGCCTGTTCGACGAACTGGACGCGCCCGTGCTGCGGCTGGCTTCCCAGGACATCCCGACCCCCTACAACGGCACCCTGGAAAACCTGACGATTGTGCAACCGCCCCAAATCGTTGAGGCTGTGCAAAAAATGATGGCCCTGCGCGTCTAGGTTGATTATCCCAATTGCTAAATGAATTGCTCTGGGCGCTGGGTCAGCCGACTCGGCGCTTTTGGTTTGGCTGGGTCAAAGAATTGGGCGCTGGGTTGGATCAAGCAGGTGGGAGAATGGGATCAGACCGCTTATTACAACACCGGCATGACGACGATTTGGGAACTAGATTTTTATTCGCGCCCCGTCTTGGACGACAACCAGAAGAAGATCTGGGAGGTGTTGATTTGCGAGAGTCCGCTCGATATCAACCCGAAACCAGACGGCCTGTTTCAATATGCCGCCTTCGTCCCCAGTTCAGAAGTTAATTCAATGCGGCTGAAAACCGTGATTGAGGCGGCGATTACCGAGGCTGCCAATCCTCCAGACAAGGTGCGCTTCTTCCGCCGCCAAATGAATAATATGATCACCAAAGCCTGCGAGGAGGTAGGCATTCCGGCCTATGCCAGCCGTCGCACCCCGGCGATCAACCAGTGGCTGGAACAGCGCAACCAGGACTATTACCCGACTCTGCCCAACTACCAGGCGGGTGGGAATCCCTCGGTCAGCCTGCCGCCGCCCAAACCCCAGCCGCTGCCCGATGCGCTGGTGGGTGAACGCTGGTCGTTTGTCAGCCTGGAAGCTGCTGCTTTCGCTGACATGGCCGAGTGGGAAATTGCCTTTGGGGAAGCCTTTCCGCTCAGCATGTTCGATCTCAAGCCCGATACCCTGATTCCGGGGCTGATTATCTACTCGTCGCGGGCGCTGCCTTTGGCCGCCTGGATGTCGGGTCTGGAGCTGGCCTTCCTCAGATTCAACGATACCCCGCCCCAGCTGGTGCTGGAAACCGGAGCCAGCGACTCCTGGATTCTGGCCAACCTGCCGACAGCGGCGCTCCAGGCCGAGGTCAAGGCGTTTGAAGCAGCCAAGCAAACTACCCAGAAAATTCACTTTGTGGCAGTGCAGGCCAGTCCCGAATCGGAAGCGTTTGCCGGGTTTTGGCTGTTACAGGAGCTGAATCTGGCGTAATGTCCCCCGATCCGGGAAGATAGGGATCAGCTTTGGCCCAGTGCTGTAGGGCGAGCAGCACTGGCTGTACTGGCATAGGCAGTACCGGCATGAGCTATACCGGCATGGGCTTCTGGTTTGGATCAGCATCCCGGTCTAGCCAGGCTGCGGCAAGATTTTACAACTTGAAGATCCCTGACTATCAGGGGATAGGCATTGGATGAGACACAGCTACTAAATACGGTTCTATGGGTTTTGCAAGCTCCGAAGGAATAGCAGAGCAATTGCTCGAATTGGCGTTGCGGTCGGGGGCCGAGGCGGCGGAGGTGTTTGAGTCCTACTCAATATCGCGGCCCGTGTTTTTTGAAGCCAACCGCCTGAAGCAGCTAGAAAGCTCCCAATCTGAAGGGATTGGGCTGCGGCTCTGGCGGCAGGGACGACCTGGGCTGGCGGTGGCCTATGGCCCAGTTGAACCCCAGGCTCTGGTCGATCGGGCTTTGGCCTTGAGTGAACTCAACCAGCCTGAAACCATTGAGCTGAACGGGGCTTCTGCCCCGTCCTATCCCGATTTGGGCCAGAGTGTATCGGTCGAACAGCTCGTGGACTGGGGCAGGCAAACTATCGGCCTGATTCGAGAGGTCTATCCAGAGCTGCTCTGCACTGCCGAGTGGGAGTGTGATGCTGAAACGACGCGCCTGATTAACACCCAGGGGCTCGACTGTGGCTATACCGACACCACCCTGAGCTGTTTTGTCTCAGCCGAGTGGGTGCGCGGCGACGATTTCCTCAGCGTCTCGGATGGCCAGACCCAGCGCGATCAGCTCGATCCGGTCGAGCTAGCCAACCAGATTATCCAGCGCATTGCCTGGGCCGAAACCAATGCCGTTGCCCCCAGTCGTCGGGTGCCGGTGCTATTTACGGCCAAGGCGGCGGATATGCTCTGGGGCACCGTGCAGGCCGCCATGAACGGCAAGCAAGTGGTCGAGCGGGCCTCGCCCTGGAGCGACTGTCTGGGCCAGCTGATGACAGCGCCGACGCTGACGATCTACCAGCAGCCAAACGCCGGTCCATTTAGCTGTCCGTTCGACGACGAAGGCACCCCCACCCGCCCGATCACCTTTATCCAGGACGGGGTGCTGCAGTTGTTCTACACCGACCGTACTGTGGGCAGGCTGTTGGGCAGCGGCACCACCGGCAACGGCTTTCGCCCCAACCTGGGCAGCTATCCTACTCCAGGTCTGTTCAACTGTATTGTGCAGCCTGGCAGCAAATCCCTGGAGGAACTGATTGCTAACCTGGATGGGGGTCTGGTTGTAGATCAAATGCTGGGCGGCGGAGCCGGAATTTCCGGCGATTTCTCGGTGAATGTTGAGCTGGGCTACTGGGTCGAGCAGGGCCAGATCCAGGGTCGCGTTAAGGACACGATGGTTTCAGGCAATGTCTATACGGCTCTCAAAAATCTGGTGGAATTGGGCGGCGACGCCGAGTGGAACGGTTCTTGCCAGACGCCTTCGCTAATTGTGGATGGTCTATCGGTGACAGGTAAAGACAGCTAAACTGAGTTCTGATATTAGAATCATCAAACCTAAAGATAATCCTGAAATATCATAGAGTATGTTTCAGGCGCATTATCTGGAATCTACTCTGGCCTATTTTGGATTGAAGCGGTCAGAAGGGCTGGCTAGACGCGATCAACCTTTCATAAAATTCATCGGGTAGCCTTTGCGGAATCGATGCCTTTTTGCTTGTAGTCAGCCTCTAGGTTTGCTGCCCAATTTGATCTGCTTGAAAGTTCAGCGACCTGGATTTTTAAGGATGTAGATATCCAGAATGCTGTGATGAAATCACTCTTTCGAGTTTTGCTGCCCTGGACAATCTGGGCCTATCTGCTGCTGCTGCTGGGTTGCCAAATTGCGCAGCTCACGCCGCTAAATCAGCTCTGGCCCCTCCAGCTAATCATTACCTTCAAGGTTTGGCTATATCTTCCCCTGGTTATACTCATTCCTTTCTGCTTACTATATATCCGGAAGCGAGTAGCACTGCTATTGCTGATTACCCTGCTATGGTTTAGCTGGGACTACGGCTGGTGTCTGCTGCCCCACTGGACAATTGGCCCTATGCCGCTGCGGGTCATGTCCTGGAACATTCGCTACGATAATCCTAGCCCTGAGGTGATCGGCCAGACAATTCTGGCACAGCAGCCTGATGTGGTTGCGCTCCAGGCGTTGATGAATCCAAACGCCCAGGCGCTGGCAGTCCTGCTGCAATCCCGGTATCCCCATCAAGCTTTCTCAACGACAGCAGGGCTGGGAATCTTCAGTCGCTATCCCCTGACTCCGATCCAGCCGAGCCCCGCCGCAATTGGGTCGCGCTACCAGCAGGTGACAATCACGCCCCCTGAGGCTACTGAAACACCCAGGAGCGCCCTGCCGCAGCAGTTTACGCTGATCAACGTCCATCTGCCAACGCCCAGTATCAGCATCTCACGGCTAGCCAGCATCCCGATTCCGACCAACTTTTTCACCACCAAACAGAACCGTCATCTGGCGCAGCTGTTGCAGCAGATGCAAACCGTCTCGCAGCCGCTGCTGGTCATGGGCGATTTCAACATCGGCGACCGACAGCCCAACTATCAGCGCCTCCGCGCCCAGCTGGGCGATGCGTTTTATGGGGTCGGTTGGGGGCTGGGGTTATCCTATCCCGTGAATCGCCTGCCGCCGTTTCCCCTCGTCCGGATTGACTACCTGTTTCACAGCTCCCAGTGGCAGCCCCAGCGCATCTGGCAGGGACAGCGAACCGGCTCGGATCACAAGTATCTGGTGGCCGAACTGCGCCCTGCTGGGTAATCGGAGCAATCGGGTCCAGCCATTCAACCCGAGTCAGACGGCCCGATTGCAGAGGCTAGATCAGCCACGGATAGGTTGGTCTGTCGCCCAGCTACGGCGGAGCCTGCTGAAACCCTCTAAAATGGAGTAGGTTTTTCGTCCGGCGCAGTTGGGTAACGCTTATGGTGACGCTCTCTCCTGAACTCAAGGCCCGCATGGCCCAGCCCCTGAAGATAGACGCGGTGGAGGTGCAGAGCCGGGTGCTGCAATCGCCCCTGTCGGGTGTGACCGATCTGGTGTTTCGGCGACTGGTGCGGCGCTATGCCCCGAGTTCAATGATGTATACCGAGATGGTGAACGCTACGGGGCTACACTATGTCAAGCAGCTCCCCAAGATCATGGAGATCGACCCGAGCGAGCGGCCAATTAGCATCCAGCTGTTCGACTGTCGGCCCGATTTTCTAGCTGAAGCGGCCCAAATGGCCGTGGCCGAAGGAGCCGACACGATCGATATCAATATGGGCTGCCCGGTGAACAAAATTACCAAGAATGGCGGCGGTTCTTCGCTGCTGCGCCAGCCGGAAGTAGCCGAGGCAATTGTCCGGTCAGTGGTCAAAGCCGTACCTGTGCCCGTGACGGTCAAAACCCGCATTGGCTGGAGCGACAAGGAAATCAACGCCGTGGAGTTTACCCAGCGAATGCAGGACGCTGGAGCCCAGATGTTGACGCTGCATGGCCGCACCCGCGCCCAGGGCTATAACGGCCCGGCCCGCTGGGAGTGGAT
>JBJTUI010000318.1:0-6850 GCA_046080625.1 Elainella sp.
CAGGGCGCATAGTTGATGATAGAGACGGGAGGTTCGCATGGTTCACTTGTGGTTGTGTGGTAACTTTCACAGTAAACCGGAAGCGCCCTTTCACCAACGGCTGAGCCTCCCTCCTCTCTAACTTTTGTCAGTCAACCAGCTCGGCATCTGGAGCTCGCTAAAATAGCTCTATATGTTTCTCAAGGATGCGGTGAGCTTGTCTGTAGACACTATATATGGCCAGCTTCAGGGGTTAAAGCCCAGTCAAATCAAGCAACTGCGGCGGTTATATCACCAGAGACTGCCCATTGACTCCATTGTCACCTCAGAATTTTCGCAGCGTCTGGCCGCAATCAGCACGGAAATCAATCAGCCCGTCTGTGCCTACATCAACCGCAGGGGGCAAATCATCCGGGTTGGGGTCGGCACAGTCCGCCAAACCCAGATCCCGCCTCTGGAACTTCCTCGCTATGGTGCTGAACGATTGAGCGGCATTCGCTGCATTTCCACCCAGCTCAAGCCAGCCAGCCTTAGTGAGGCAACCCTGACGGCAATGGCCTTTCAACGACTGGATGCACTGGTGGTCTTGACCTTGACAGGAGACGGATTTGAGCGCCGAGGCGGCGGGGCAACGGGCTACGTCAAAGAAGCCTATCTGGCACATCTGCTGCCCCATCCAGAGGCCCGCTGGACTGTCTCGCCTCCTGTTGATCTGGAGCTGTTGGCTAGCCAGAACTTCAATGACCTCACTAGCAACCTAGAGGAGGAGTTCCGCCGCGAATATGTTGCTAAGCAGGTTGACTCAGCCCAGGAGCGGGTTCTATTGGTGGGCTTGATGACCCGTGAGATGGCACCTCGGGCGTTTAGCGACATGCTGCTCGAGTTGGCCAAACTGGTCGAGGCTGCGGGCGGCGAGGTGGTCGAAGTTTTACAGCAGCGCCGTCCTACCGCCCATCCCCAGACAGTGGTTGGAGAGGGCAAAGTCCAGGAAATCGCCCTGGTCGCCCAAACTTTAGGTGCGAGTCTCGTAGTCTTCGATCGCGATCTCTCTCCCACGCAGGTACGGAACCTGGAAAGTCAGGTGGGAGTTCGCGTTGTCGATCGCACTGAGCTGATTCTAGATATTTTTGCCCAGCGTGCCCAGTCTAAAGCGGGCAAATTACAGGTTGAGCTAGCTCAGCTAGCCTATATGCTGCCCCGACTTAGCGGCAGAGGCCGAATGATGTCTCGCCTCGGAGGTGGAATTGGAACCCGCGGACCCGGAGAAACCAAATTGGAAACCGAGCGACGCGCTATCCAGCGCCGGATTGCCCGACTTCAGCAGGAAGTGAACCAGCTTCAGGCCCACCGCTCCCGCCTGCGTCAGCAGCGCCAACATCAGGAAGTGCCCTCTGTGGCCATTGTCGGTTATACCAATGCCGGTAAATCGACGCTACTCAACGCTTTGACCAATGCCGAGGTCTACGCTGCCGACCAGCTATTTGCCACCCTTGATCCCACGACTCGCCGGCTCAGCTTCACCGACGACATCACAGAGCAGCCCCTATCGATTGTTCTCACGGATACGGTGGGGTTCATCCACGAACTGCCTCCCACGCTGATGGATGCGTTTCGAGCCACATTAGAGGAAGTTACGGAAGCTGATGCCCTCCTACATGTTGTAGATTTATCTCATCCAGCCTGGCAGACCCAAATTCGCTCAGTCATGAATATTCTTAGGCAAATGCCTGTCGCGCCTGGGCCGATCCTGCTAACCTTCAACAAGATTGAACAGGTGGATGGCGAAACTTTGAAGTTTGCCCAAGAGGAATTTCCCCAGGCTACCTTTATTTCGGCTGCCAATCGCCTAGGTCTAGAAACACTGCGGCAGCGGTTAGCTCAGCTTGTTCGTTACGCCATGTCCGATTGAGACTGCCCTTGCTGGTGCTGCAGGATTGTCCCAGTGCCTTCTGATCTTTCACGCAGTTTTCATAGAGCAAAATCATTTATTTACCCCGGCTTCACAGGCTCGGGGCAGTCTTCTTGTTAATCTCTGTATTAGGTAAATAGCTCGAGCCAGACCTGGAGCTAGAGCATGTTTCAAGTTACTGTATACCCTGAATTTACCTTTAAGTTGCCAAACTGGTCCGGTCATCGTTCATTATTCAATTATTAAATTCGATTTAATCTGCATTGATTTGTTCAGTCATCAAGAGGTAGGTGCATGAAGGCAGTTATTTTGGCCGGTGGTCTGGGTACTCGTCTGAGCGAAGAAACGTCGATCAAGCCAAAGCCGATGGTTGAAATCGGTGGGCAGCCCATTCTCTGGCACATCATGAAGATCTATTCGGCTCATGGTGTCAATGATTTTATCGTCTGCTGTGGTTACAAGGGATACGTCATCAAGGAGTATTTCGCTAACTACTTCTTGCGCATGTCGGACGTGACCTTTGACATGCGGTTCAACCAGATGAACATTCATGCCGGGAATGCGGAACCCTGGCGCGTCACCCTGGTGGACACGGGCGAAAACACCATGACAGGCGGTCGCCTTAAGCGCGTGCGGGAACATGTAGGCAATTCAACTTTCTGTTTCACCTACGGAGACGGTGTCAGCAATGTTGACATTACTAAACTGATTGCCTTCCACAAGGATCAAGGAACGCTGGCAACCTTAACAGCCGTGCAGCCGCCCGGACGGTTTGGGGCGATCTCTCTGGGCCGCGAACAGACGCGGATTGAGCGGTTTCATGAGAAGCCGGACGGCGATGGTGCCTGGGTCAACGGGGGCTACTTTGTTCTGGAGCCCGAGGTGATTGACTATATCGCGGATGACTCAATCATGTGGGAGCAAGAGCCAATGGGCAAGATTGCTCACGATGGACAACTTTCTGCGTACAAGCATGATGGCTTCTGGCAGCCTATGGACACTCTTAAAGACAAACAATATTTGGAGGATCTGTGGAAAAACGGTAAAGCTCCCTGGAAGGTGTGGTAGGAGCACAGAACAAACCGGTTGCTTCTGGATCAAGTCATCCTAAATCCTGATACAGTCATGACATGCGCTCCAATTCTGGAGCCTTCCTGCTGTAGGGTGGCAATCTGATCAACTTCTTTTGACTGCGGGTAAGGGCTGCAACAAAATGGCGGAACAAGACAGCAATTTAAATTCAATATTGGGCCAGGTCTCTCTGGTTACGGCTAACTATGGCGAGGGTGTTGTCTTTGCTGAGGTGATCAACGACTGGTTCGAGTTTTTGGGCGGCAAACCAGGTGAGGTTGTAGTTGTTGACTGTGGCAGTGATGCTAGCACCCAAAACATCTGTTGGCAATTGTTTCAGAGTGGTGTGATTGACAAATTACAACTCATTCATTCCAGTAACGACGATTTTGGTAGAGATAAGGGTTACATCAAAGAATATACGGCTGGCGCAATTGCTAGTAAACCCTATGTTCTTCTATTCAAAACCGATACACTTCCCTATCGCGAGGGAAATGAAGAATGGCTGGTGGACGCAGTTGCGTATCTTGATCGGGATGATGTATTTGCGGTGGGCGGCTCCTTTAATCTGCCCAGCAAGCATCATGAAGCTTGGGCGGGGTGGTATTTTAGCCACAAGTGTAGCTACAACTTTGCGCTGATGAAGCGCGAGAAATTCATGGCCGCAGTTCATGAGTTTGCCAATAACTTTGTCTTAGCAGGGTTTCAGGGAGAAAATCCCGCAGCCAAAACGATGCAGGATAGATACTTCACTGAGGTGGCTTTTGAAGACTACATGGAGAGACACAACCTCTATACCTTGGTAAAGGTTGAAGAGCCAAACTGGACAGTGTTTCATACCAACACCCACGACGAGCGTCTTAAGCAAGTGCGAGAGCAATATCGGGCCCGGCGGAAGATTAAGAAGTATATGAACCTGGGCAACTCAGACGAAGCTCTCGATCCAGCCAAAGCGCTCTACTACGGATTTCCGACTGCGGGTCCGCTCAAGCGGCTGCGTATTGCTTTTGGTAAATCTACCTTGGGCATCCGGTGGCGCGAGCTTAAGCAACAAATTCTTAGAAAACCTCAATCATCAGCATCCAGTTGAGTCAACGTTCGATTCCTAGGCCGTCATCCTCTCTTATAGAGCGATTGTTGCAGAGCAAACATTGTTGCGGAGCAAATCATGATCTTCACGGAAACCAAACTCAACGGTGCATTTCTAATAGACTTAGACTTTCGAGTCGATGAGCGTGGCGGTTTCTCGCGCACGTTTTGCATGAAGGAGTTTGAAGCCCATGGCCTCAAGTCTACTGTGGCCCAATGCAATCTTGCCTTCAACTATAAAGCTGGCACAGTGCGTGGTCTGCATTACCAAGTTCCACCTGCCACTGAGACGAAGCTAGTTCGCTGTGTCAAAGGTGCCATCTATGACGTGATCGTGGATATGCGGCCTGATTCACCCACCTACCTACAGCACTTCAGCGTGGAGTTGAGCGAAGATAATCACCGAGCCCTCTATGTGCCCGATCTGTTTGCCCACGGTTACCAAACCCTGACAGATGGTGCAGAGGTGATGTATCAGGTGAGTGAATTCTATACGCCTGGCTATGAGCGCGGTCTGTTATACAACGACCCAGCTTTAAAGATTGAATGGCCCTTGCCTGTGAGCCTCATTTCAGAAAAAGACACTGCCTGGGCTCCATTTGAGGCTGTGGCTGTATAAGGATTCTGAGTTCACGGGGGCAGTTTTGCTAGCCGAAGTTCTTATAGAAATTTCCAGTACTCACGTAGGCATTCACGTAGTCACCGATTAGGAGCGTTCATGATTATTATTGATACAGTGCTACAGGCGCGGGCTGAAGCTGGAAATCCGGTGCGGGTGGGCATGATTGGAGCTGGTTTTATGGGCCGGGGGATTGCCAATCAAATTGCCAACGCTGTACCCGGCATGGAGCTTGTTGCGATTTTCACCCGTGATGTGGAAGATGCCAAGCGGGCCTACAGCGAGGCAGGGATTGAAGAAGTCCGCGAAGTCAAGACGGTCGCTGAGCTGGAGTCCACAATTCAGCAAGGCAAATACGCCGTGACAGATGATGCGATGCTGCTCTGTCGGGCTGAGGGCATTGATGCACTGATTGAAGTAACGGGCGCAATTGAGTTTGGCGCAACGGTAGTGATGGAGGCGATCGCGAACCGCAAGCACGTGGTTTTGATGAACGCCGAGTTGGATGGTACTATCGGTCCCATTTTGAAAGTGAAGGCCGATCAGGCAGGGGTGATTCTGACGGCCTGCGATGGCGACCAGCCCGGAGTAGAAATGAATCTCTACCGCTATGTTAAGAGTATCGGCCTAAAGCCACTGCTCTGCGGCAATATTAAAGGACTGCAAGATCCCTACCGCAATCCTACTACTCAGGCCGGGTTCGCCAAGCAGTGGAAGCAGAAGCCCCACATGGTGACAAGCTTTGCTGACGGAACCAAGATCTCATTTGAGCAGGCAATTGTGGCCAACGCCACCGGCATGACCATCGCCAAGCGGGGCATGTTGGGCTATGACTTTAACCGCCATCGTGACGAACTGGTCGAGCAATTCAACCTGAACTATACGGGACATATCGACGACCTGACCTCCATGTACGATGTGGAAATGCTACAGGAGCTAGGCGGCATCGTGGACTACGTGGTAGGGGTCAAACCAGGACCAGGGGTGTTTGTGTTTGCGACCCACGACGATCCCAAGCAGCAGCACTACCTCAACCTCTACAAGCTAGGTGAAGGCCCGCTCTACAGCTTCTACACCCCCTATCACCTCTGTCATTTTGAAGTGCCGCTTTCGGTGGCGCGGGTGGTGCTGTTCCGCGATGTCGTTTTAGCATCCCAGGGAGCACCCCAGGTGGATGTGGTGGCAACGGCCAAAATTGATCTGAAAGCAGGTGAAACGCTGGACGGCATTGGTCATTATATGACCTACGGCCAATGCGAGAAAGCTAGTATTACACAGACCGAAAGACTGTTGCCCATCGGGTTGGCCGAGGGTTGCAAACTGAAGCGCGATATTGCCAAGGACCAAATCTTAACCTACGACGATGTCGAGCTGCCACAAGGTCGCCTGTGCGACCAACTTCGAGCTGAGCAGAATGCCTACTTTGCCTCTGCTGCTCCAGCCGAATTGGCAGCAGTCTAAGCGCAATCAGGGCTTCAAGACCAGAAGAGCCCCAAGGAGGGTAGCTGCACCTGAATCAGCTGAAAAGTTTGACTGAAAGGAAGTGAACTGTACCAAACGCTGGGAGGGGTGGCCAAGGCTACTCCTCTTTTTTATTCAAGTTTGATTCACAATAGCCTGGGTCATTGTGACAGAGGCTGCCGCTAAATTCAGGAAGCCTCTGAATTTAGCGGCAGCGCAGATTGGGCCAAGCAACCTGAAATCTGAGCAAACGAGCAGTAAATCACTCTCCCTCTGACAAAATTTGCCCTTTCCTAGGGATTCACGGATTTAACCGTCCAGTTCCCATTGATGTAACAGTAGAGGCTGCGGTTTTGAGGGTCACCGCGCAGCTCTAGGTGATCGACCTGCACCGGATCGAGCAGCAGCAGGCAGAAATTGGTAAGGGGCAGGATGGGGTCGGGTGGATCTGGCGTGAAACCCGACTTGGCGCGGGACTGACGCGGGTGGGGCCAGACAAACTGGAGGCGGGCGCTGTCCGACAAATCCTGCCATTGGGTCTGGCGGGCCTGCTGTAGCTCCGGGTCAGTTGACTCAGGTTGAACCACCGCCATTGTCCCCGACAGGCGAAACTGCTCGCGGGTTTTGGGAAAATACCAGCAGACCTCGGCCCAGGGCTGGTGGGCCAACTGGTCGATTTTCTGGCTGCGGCGATCGGCGATTAGCTTCAGCCGATTCCCTGG
>JBJTUI010000319.1:0-4134 GCA_046080625.1 Elainella sp.
AAATTTGACCGAAGTTCTGGCCGTACTTGACTGTCTGGGCCTGCCAGCCCTCCCTGTGGCCCCAGCTCAGCCAGCAGACAAGTACCCGGCCCGCGACAAGCAGGGCAAGATCAAAACAGACAGAGACGGCAACTCACTGCCAGCCTTCACCGGGAAAAATCCCAGTTTTTTGGACGCCAGCGGCAAGCCGCACCTAATCAACCACCGCCTCTACCAGGACCGCCTACCGACCGCAGCAGAGCGGCGCAAGTGGTTCGCGAACCCAGCCAACGGCGTGGGAACTTTGGGCGACTGGAGCAGCATCTACTGGATCGACCTTGACCTGAAGCAATTTGATTCTCAGGCCGAGTGTGACGCGGCGTTTACTGCAATCCTTCAGCGGCTACTGGGTGAGACTTGGACCGAGCAGACCCACAGCGGCGGGTATCGAATCGCCGTGAAGCTGTCAGAACCGCCTGGTTTCACGAACTTTGCTTTAGAGCCTGGTGGCCGCCACGTCGGGGAAGTGCTGGGCAAGGGCCGATTTACAGTGTTGGCCCCGACGATTGGCCCGTCTGGCAATCCCTACGTCAGGCTAAGCGATGCTGATCCGGTTGAGGTCGAATCCCTAGAGGCAATCGGCATCTACTCGACTCGGAAGCCCAAAGCTGACCGTCCAGCACCGGCCCAACCTGTTCGGACTGCTGCTGAGTCGGTTGGCTCAATTGACTTGGCCGACCTGGGCACTGATACCAGCCGCGCCATGCTGGCCGGAGAAGATCTTAAGGGTGATCGCTCCGAGTCGCTGGTCACGGCGATCCAGGACTGGGCTGGCTGGGCCAACTGGTGCCACGAAAACAGCGTTCGGCGCAGGGGCACCGTTGAAGATTTGACGCGGGCGGCTGGTGAAGCACTGGGAATTGACGCTGATCGGGTTGGGCGGATTCTGAGCAGTGTCGATCTGGGGAGCTGCCGTCCAGCAGCAGAAATCAAGGGCGGTAGTGAGTCCTGTTGGAAGAAAATCAGGCGCTTGGACCAAACGACCTACAAAGCTCTTTGCCCTAAACCGTTGGCGGAAAAAATCGACCAGCAAAGCCCTGCTTCACCCACTCAAGGCAAGTGGCCGTGTCCTGATTCAGTCGATGGCAATTTGGGCACCTGGAAGGCGCAAACCTTTAAGAATCCCTCGGCAGAGCTAGTTGATTACTGGAGCGACAAGGCGGCCAAAGATCCGTTCGTCCAGGGACTGGAGATCTCAGGAGACGAAGACAACCAAACCCTGACAGTTGAGCAGTTTCAGCCACTTGCTGATTTCGATTTTACGGTAGAACGGATTCTGGAGTCAGACGACGGCGGCGGCCTGGTGCTGGTAGTCGAGCGGGCGCTGGCTGGTGAACTGACGTTTACGCGGGCGGTGATCCCTTCCGTAGCGACTACGAAAGTTGCTGACTTCGTGAACGCCCTCAAAAAAGAGCTTAAGTCGAACGTCTGCTGCCTGCTGAAGCAGGACGACCTACAGCGTCTGCTTCACGTCCGTACTGAAGATTACCGGCATAAAGGTGGCCGCACCTACCGACTGATCGATCGGGTAGGCAGGCAGCTAGACGGCACCTGGGTTTTTGAGGATCGCGGTGAAGCTTGCCAGTTCAAGTCAGATGGCAGCTCCACCACCGAGGAAGAGTCGGGCTGGGTTTGGAATAGCGCCTTGGGAGAAGTTGAGAAGATCCCCAGCCCGAAGATCGCCGAACAGAACCCGACTGCACTGAGCCAACTGGCAGCAGCAGCAGCAGAATTCTTTCACCCAGAGACTCTGCCTCTGTTCTATTTGAACTGCGGCTTTGTTGCTGCAAACTTACACTGGCAGGAAGTAATCGATATAGAAGGGCGATTCCCCCAGCTCTCCAATCACGGCGACCCAGGTGGAGCAAAATCTACGGCAGTGAATGCTGCGATGGCTGTGGTGGGGCTGCACAACAAAGCTACCCAGCGCTTCAGCGACTCGCTGTCCTTCGAGCTGGCCAAATCGCTCTCAGGATTGCCAGTCTTCCTGGACGACCCGATCAAAAAGGGCATGAAGGCGGAGGAGCGGGCGCAGGTGGATAACTACCTCTGGAGCCTCTATAACGGGGCAGCCCGGAAGGTCAGGGGGAATATTCAGGAGCCACACACCGCAGCAGTGACCACCAGCAACGTCGCCCTGGGTGAAGGCAACAACGCGATCGAGTCGCGACTACTGAAGCTCTACTTTCCGGTCAAGGATACCAACCCGAAAGGAATGCAGCGTCTGCGAGCGGCAATGGACGTTGCCAGCGGTGGCCTAGGCCAGCTAATCGCAATTGGCTACCCCAAAGCCGAAATTGACAACCTCGAAGCCCGGATTGTCGAACACCTCCACAACAGCCATGCTCGAATCGCCAGCAACCTGGCGCTGCTCACCTACTACACTCAGCGGTTCTGCGATCTAGCAGGTGTCCAGTTCGACGCGCTCGACTACTGCCTGAAGCACCTCTGCCCCGCTGCTGACGACCTCGGCAGCGACAAAGACAGCCTGACCGACTTTATTGAGAAGCTGGAGATTTTGCGCTCCCAGAACCAGGTAGGCGACTGGAACCTGACCGAAACCACCGACCGCGACGGCAATAAGTTTCTGGCCGTTTATACCCTTGGGGTTTGGTCCGACTTCGAGCGGCAATTTGCGGTGAACTATTCGCGGCAGACGATTGAGAAACTGGCCTTCGAGCGGGGTGCTGCTCGCGGCAATGCCAAATTTGTGGACTCGAAGCTGACCTGGACAGAACACCTGCGGGCCAAGTCTACCGCGCTCGCAAACTGCGGGCCAGAGCCGCCAAAGCCATCAAAAACGACCACTCGCAAAGCTCTCTTGATCCCCTACGATCTGGTGGCTGAGATTATCGACCCAGAGAACCAGCCCCCGAAGTTACCGTCTGAGGTCAAGTTACCTGAGAAGTTACCAACTGAGGTAACTTCTGAACCGCAGACAAATCAAGGCATTGAACCTCAAGTTACCCAAGTTACCCAAGTTACTCAGGAAGAGTGGTCGCCCCAAAAAGGTGATCGAGTGACCAGTAAAGCAGACGGTCTGACCGGCACGGTGATCGATATTGAAGCAGGCTATTTCTTCAGTCTTGAATTGGATGAGCCGCTTGAACTGGACGACGGCGACACGCTGCACGTCGTGACCAGGACACGCGACCAGCTAGAACCGGCAGACCTGGGGCAAGCCTTGGTGCAGAAATATACCCAATCCCTGCTTCTGGCGTCTCAACAGAACGGCCACAGTAAGGCTGCGCTCGCCCAAGTGGTCGAAGAAATGCGGCCTTTGCCTCAGACAGTCAGGCAGACGGTTTGGGACTCTTTACCTAAAGATTTGCAGTCTCGAATTCAGACCGAAATTATTGGCAAGCCCCTTAAGGGCAAGGGGGTGGCCTCGTGACGACCATAATCAGCAAACAGGAAGCCTGCAACCTCCTCAAAGTCAGCGAGCGCACCCTGGCCCGCTACCGTGCGCTCTACTGGTACGTCGGCATCCACTTTTTTCAGCCAGTGCAGCACACCAACTACAACAAAGAGCTGATTGAGGACTGGCTGGTCAACCGGCATGACCAACCAGCACATCAGCGGGCAATTGACGCCTACCTAGCCACTCTGCCCAGCAACCAGCCCAAACGCAAGCGAGCATCCTGACCCTACCCGACGACCGCCTACAGCCCTCACCCTGGGGGCTGTTTTGCCATGCCTGAAATACCCCAAAATCTCAAGTTACCTTTTCTGCTCTGCCAAGTTACCCAGCAAGTAGCCGAAAAAGGTAACTTCTCAAACCCTTGCTACATCTGGGTTACACCTCTCAAGTTACCAAGTTACCTAAGTTACTGCGAAAAAAGAGCCTAACCTTATAGAGCAAAAACAGGTCCAGGCAGGGCAGACTGGTATCTGACTGGTATACCAGTATTAGCAACCGTGAAACCGCTTGATATGACTGGGTTTTGAGGTAGTGATTACACCCTTGGTAAGGGTGAGGTCATGAGTTCAATCCTCATCACGGGCTTTGAGTGAAATACAGATACAGTAAGGCTTCTGGCGCTTTGCCCGCTTTGGATAGTCTTCAGTAGCTTGGGCAATTTCCGAAATTTCTGT
>JBJTUI010000320.1:0-8338 GCA_046080625.1 Elainella sp.
GACGTTGAGAAATGCCACCGGCCTCATAGGTCTCGACAACCTTCTGACGCAAGTCTAGGGAATAGGGTTTCATTTGGATGATATGCAAAACGCACAGAATTATACAGATTGTACTGTATCAGGCTGAGAAACGCTATATTAGCAATGGCGATAACAGCCATCACCAGAGAGTACCTCCAGGGATGCAGTTGGTTCAAGCCAAAGTTAGGCTAATTGACTTCGCTTGATTGAAATTTGAGCGTTTGCCTCAATGGCAGTTTGAATGGCAACTTAATGACAACTGAGTCGCACAGATTTACTTCCCAGTCTGAACGACAATAGCGTTCGAGAAAGCACTTCTTCGCTCTCTCAAATCGCAAAAATCTCTGTACTCAGGGCAATTCCCACAGGAGCAATTGGGGAAGCACTAAGGCACAAACCTATCATTTCTAGAGCTATTGCTCCGATCTATTACCCCGATCAATTGTGCCAATCTGTTAGCCCTACTGGATTAAACTCAGGAAACGAGAACCGCTGGAGCAACAAATCAACATGGAAATCCCTGCTCTGATTAAATCAATCTCTTGCCGAAAATCCTCAGAAATTTACAGAACTTGACGGGATTTACCCGAGAAAATCTTCGATAACCCCCCCCAAGGCTTATCCCATGGGCTTTTGAATAATCTGAGTAAAAATCATAGATTTAATAAAAGTTAATCTTTTGTTGTAAAATCAAACCCGTTATCGGGTCGGGTTCTGCCAAATGCGAATTGTCTCGTCAGCACAGCCGCTGATCAGCAGCCCGGTGCGGCTAAAGCTCACTGTCCTCACACCCCAGGGATGGTTGAGAGTAGCCAGACGCTGGCCAGTCCACAGATCCCAAAGCTTGACTGTGCTGTCTTCGCTGGCGCTGGCCGCCAGCCTTGCAGTTGGATGAACGGCCAAACTGTGAATATAGTCGCGATGGGCCGCGATCACCTTCTGTTGCTCATTAGTATTAAGGTTCCACAGTTTCAGAATCTTGCCACCAGCGCTAATCAGCGTGCAGCCATCTCGACTCAGGGCCAAGTCGCTCACTCCTTCAACGTGGCCCTTCAGCGTTCGAGTCAGACGATCGGTTCGCAGATCCCATTGGCAGATTGATGACCCACTGCTGCACCAGACGGTCTGACCGTCTTCAGCCATGATCAGAGCCGTAATCGGTTCGTAAAGCTGTACCAGATGGGCCAGCAGCTGCTCGCTTTCCAAATCCCAGATTTGCACCAGGCCATCGTCACTGCCGCTGACCAAAAGAGGCTCTACCGGACTCAGGGCCATCGTTGCCACCCCCCAACCGTGACTGGGCAAGGTGCTGAACAGCTGATCTTGCAGCAAATCCCACTGCTTGATCGTGCCATCGCTGCTGCTGCTGACCAAAACCTCGCTGTTGGGGCTGAAAACCAGAGCCGTCACCGTTCCGGCATGGCCCTGAGGAAACCGAAACGACCGCCCTGGCCAAGTCTGAAGCAGTTTACCTGTGGCCAACTCCCAGAGCCGGATCGTTTTGTCGGTGCTACCGCTGGCGATCAGCTCTCCGTCTGGACTGGGGGCAAGAGCCGTGATTTCGCCCTGATGGCCCACAAGTGTTCGAATACAACGCCAAGCGGCCTGCGGAGGCGGCAGGCGAGGAGCGGTAGGCTGTTCGGTCGGCAATACAGGCTGCACAGCCACCTCTAACCGCAGGGCTTGCAGCACTTCGGCGGCAGATTTATAGCGCTGATCCAGCGAGCGCTGAAGCAGTTGATCTAGGACGCGCCGCAGTTCGGTACTGACGGGCTGGGTGAGGAACTGCCGCCAGACCCAGCGGTCTTCGCCAACCGAGTAGAGGTCGAAAGGGTGGAGTCCCGTCAGCAGATGCACACAGACCAGCCCCAGACTGTAAAGGTCACTGGCAAAGGCCGCCTGACCCAGAGCCTGCTCGGGAGCCGCGTAGCCAGGACTGCCCAGAGGTAGATCGGTGCGGTTAGGGCCAGTTTGGCTCAAGAAGACAGCGGTGCCAAAATCGACCAGGGCGTAAGGGCGTGGGCCAGTCGGCTGGGTTGGCTGGGTCGGCTGGGTTGAATCTGTCTCCGGCGCAATGATGTTGACCGGTTTGATATCGCCATGGATCAGCTGATGGCTGTGGATCAATCGCAGCACGGGCAGCAGATCGGCCAACAGCTGGCGCACCTGATGCTCGCTAAACGGCCCCTGCTGGGCCAACTGTTCTTCTAGAGTTTGACCGGCAATAAATTCCTGCACTAGGTAGAAGCAGCCCTGCCTTAAGCTATTAGCCGAACCATCAGCCGAGCCATCAGCTGGGTCATCGGTGAAGTAGTCTAACAGCTGCGGTAGCTGGGAATGCTGACCCAATTCTGCCAGAATTGCCGCCTGCCGCTTTAGAGCTACCGGGTCAGCCTGCCAAAACTGCTGTATGACGCAGAGGCGGATGGCCAGATCCGGAAAACTCGGCTCATTGTCGGCTGCTGCCAAGTCATGGGACAGCAAATCACGAGCCAGCAAGTCACGGGCCAGCAAAGTTCTGCCCGAGCTACCGGAACCCAGCAGCCGCACAGCTCGATAGCGACTGGCTAAAACCAAGCTGTGACCACAGACCTGACAGAAGCGAGATCCATCGGGATTAGCTGGGCTGGGGCAAGCGGGATTGAAGCAGAAGCTCACGGTGGCCCTGAATGAGATCCAGAATTGAACGAGGGTTTAGAATCAATCCAGCTAAAAATCAGGTGGGGACAAGTTCGCCCGGACGCAGGCGCGACCATTTACCCATTTCAGGTTCGAAGCTAAGGCAGCCGACCACATCCCACTCCATTTCGATCAGGTCGTCGCGTTGGCGAATGTTGACATTAATCTTCGGTTCGGTTGCTTCAAAGTCAGGAGATTCTGTCAAATGGGGCTGCTGATGCTGATGTTCGACAGCATGGTAAGTCTGGCAACGATCGACGTAGTGACAGTTCACGCAAATACACATGGTCAATCCCTCCACAGAATCAGCAGCAAAAGCATGGGACTTGTTGATCCTTTTCTGATACTCTAGCTCAAGTTTGCTGAAGCAGGGGGTGGACCGGAGTGGGATGTTGCAAAATGAAAAGGAGTGGGATGAAGGGGCTCGCAGTGGTCAGACGGGACTCCAGTTGTTTCAGGCAACCCCCTACTGGCAGATCGGTAAACTTGAGGTATTTTAGCCCTGGTGCTCACCTCTCCGGAATGAGGGCTCTGCCCCGTGTGTTTCAGATCAGCCTGTTACAAACTCAGTAGATGGACAGAATTTCCGTGGAATAGCGGGGTGTGGGGCACAGCTCCACGCAGGAGGCTTGCCCTCTACACCTTCTAACTGAATCCTGGGTTTAATTCAGATGATATGTTGCAAACATGCAGACGTATTTCAAGCAAGCGGCTGCAAGTCAGTTCGTTGCTCTGGTGAGTTGCTTAAGTGAGCCGCTCCAGTGAGTTGCTCTAGCGGATTGCTCTAGCGGATTGCCCTGGCAGATGGCCATCCCCACATCCTGAATTGGCCGCCTGAGTCTGCCCTCTACCGTCTAAATTGCCGTCTGAATCTGAATTGCTGTCTTAAAGAGATAAAGCTTTGTTTCCCAACGTTGTTCAACCCCTGCCCGTCTCAGCTGCGACCTCGGTGCTGTCCCCCCACACCTGGCCCTTCAGCCTCGACTGGCTGCCCCAGACGGCCTATCTGGTGGGCGGCAATGTCCGAGATGCGCTGCTAGGACGCCAGGCCGAATACCTGGATCTGGATTTTGTTTTGCCGGACAGCACGGTCGCCGTCGCCAAGGGAATCGCCAATCACTACCAAGCGGGTTTTGTGCTGCTCGACGCCGAACGCCAGATTGCTCGGGTGGTGTTTGAGCGGGCCACAGTGGATTTTGCCCAGCAGGTGGGCGGCTCTCTGGCAAAAGACCTCTACCACCGCGATTTTACGGTCAATGCCATCGCCTACAATCCCCATACCCAGGAGCTGCTCGATCCGCTCCAGGGCTACGCCGACCTCCAGCGACGACTGATTCGGATGGTGGCAATCGAGAACCTGAAGGAAGATCCGCTGCGGCTGCTGCGCGCCTACCGGCAGGCGGCCCAGCTCGGGTTCCAGATCGATCCCCAGACTCGAACCGCGATTCAGCAGCTGGCGGGATTGCTGCAAACGGTTGCTGCCGAACGGGTGCAGGCGGAACTAAGCTACCTGCTGAGCACGGCTACGGGAACCCAATTTTTGCAGCTGGCCTGGGAAGATGGCCTGCTCAAGACCTGGCTGCCCCAAACCACGGCCCAAGCCCTGGCGCAGGCGACCCGGATCGACCCATCGGCCAAACAGCTGACTTCCCTACAAACCGGCCTGGATCTGTCGGGCTGGCTGCGCGATCAGCCCCGGATGTCGGGCACCGGGCGCAGCTGGCTGAAGGTAGCCAAATTGGCCTGTCTGCTAGCAAACGACCCTGCAACTGCCGAAGCGGCCCTCTGGAACCTGAAATATAGTCGGGTTGAGATCCAGGCGGTGCTGGCGGTGATCGCGGCCCTGCCCAAATTAGAAACCCTGGCTCTATCCGGCGCCAGAGCAGAGACGACCGAGCAATATCAACTGTTTCGGCAGGTGGGCACGGCGTTTCCGGCCCTAGCTGTGCTGGGTGTGGCGGTTGGTGTACCGCTGCTCACCGTAGATGGCCTGGTTAAGCGCTACCTCACCCCTACCGATCCCGTGGCCCATCCGACCCCTCTGGTCACCGGGCGTGATTTGATGCGGCAGCTCGGCCTGCCCCCCAGTCCAGTGATTGGCCACATCCTGGAAACCCTGCAGCTCGCCCATGCCGAGGGCAAAATTGACTCGGCCCAAACCGCCTTGGCCTATGCCAGAACTTTAGTCAGCCAAACCTGACTCGCGGCTATCCGTTCATGCAGGCCCGAAAAGACAGTGGTATCGTAAAGTTATATGAAAAACTTTAGAGCCTTGTTTTAACGGCTGAATGGTTGGCTCCATGGAAAACCGGATTCTCTACGTTCGCTTGCCCTGCAACCCCATTTTTCCGATTGGCGTTGTCTACCTCTCGGATCACGTCCACAAGCTGTTCCCAGCGATTGAACAGCGGATTTTTGATCTGGGTACGGTGCCGCCTTTGGACTACGCCACCGCCCTGGATCGCTGCATCGACGAGTTTCGGCCCACGCTGCTGGTGTTCTCCTGGCGCGATATTCAGATCTATGCGCCCGTTGGCGGACGCGGCGGCAATCCGCTGCAATACACCTTCGAGTTTTTCTATGCGGCCAATCTGCTCACCAAGCTGCGTGGCGCTTTGGGGCTGTTGGGCATCGCCCAGGGCTATTACGGCGAGCTGTGGCGCAATCTGGGCCTGATCCGGCGCGGCTTTAAGCGGGCGCGGCGCTACTGCGAATCGGTGAGGCTGGTCGTTGGGGGCGGGGCAGTCAGCGTCTTCTACGAGCAGATCCAGACCTCTCTGCCCCGAGGCACCATCGTCTCGGTGGGCGAAGGTGAACTGCTGCTGGAGCGGCTGCTGCGCCATGAAGATTTCTCAGACCAGCGCTGCTATGTGGTGGGCGAAACCCAGCCCCGCGACCGGATGATCCATGAGCAGCCGACGCCGATCGAAAAAACCGCCTGCGACTACGACTACATTGCCAGCATCTGGCCCGACTTTGATTACTATCTGCAGGAGAGCGACTTCTATATTGGGGTGCAGACCAAGCGCGGCTGTCCCCACAACTGCTGCTACTGCGTCTACACGGTGGTAGAAGGCAAGCAGGTGCGGATCAATCCGGCGGAAGAGGTGGTGCGAGAAATGCGGCAGCTCTATGACCGGGGTGTGCGCAACTTCTGGTTCACCGATGCCCAGTTCATCCCGGCTCGCCGCTTCATGGACGATGCGATTGAGCTACTGCGCCAAATCCTCGATGCGGGCATGACAGACATCCACTGGGCCGCCTATATCCGGGCCGACAACCTCACCCCGGAACTCTGCGAGCTGATGGTCAAAACCGGCATGAACTACTTCGAGATCGGCATCACTAGCGGTTCCCAGGAGCTGGTTCGCAAAATGCGGATGGGCTATAACCTGCGTACGGTGCTGCAAAACTGCCGCGACCTCAAGGCTGCAGGCTTCAACGATCTGGTTTCGGTCAACTACTCCTTCAACGTGATCGACGAAACCCACGAGACGATTCGCCAAACCATCGCCTACCACCGCGAGCTGGAGCGGATTTTTGGGGCGGATAAGGTGGAACCAGCTATCTTCTTTATTGGGCTTCAACCCCACACCCACCTGGAGGAGTTCGCCTTCAAGCACGACATCTTGAAGCCTGGCTATGACCCGATGAACCTCAAGCCCTGGACGGTGCGGAAGATGCTGTGGAATCCGGAGCCCCTGGGATCGTTCTTTGGCGAAGTTTGCCTGGAAGCCTGGCGACGCAACCCGGACGACTTTGGCCGCGAGGTCATGAACATCCTGGAAGAGCGGCTGGGTGTGGCCCCGCTAGAGGAAGCCCTGAGCGCTCCCCTGGAGGCGACATCGCCCGATTTAGCGCTCGCGGGCCGGTGACAGGGCGTTAACAGGGTATTAATATGGCGCGTCGCGGCTAGGCAAAACCCATCTGCTGGGTGCTGTATCTTTAGACATGCAGCCCTGACTTGGGCAAAAAATCCTGTAAATATATCAATACTTTACATAAGGACGTCAGGGACAACTTGGCGTCCTGATTTCTACTGAATCTTAATCTTAGCTTCAAGATTGAAACTTCAGGGTTTTACCGAATCCGCCAACTGGCCTAGGTTTGCCATACTTTGTTTGAACGATAAGCTTCAGGCCAGCACCTAGGAGCTAGCGTTTAGACTCATCGGGGTTGTTCACTTATCTCAAAAGTAACTACAGCTCCAGAAAATTGTAATCAGGTGTCACACCCCCTATTCCTCCCAGCCGCTGAAGCTACAGCTAGATAGCTGCTTCATCACCTGTCCGAGTCCTCATCACTATTGCCAGGGTTACTCATCGCTATGAATTCAGACTACTTGGAACAGTTGCAGAGCTGCTGCCGAGATCAAGCCGCCTTTGAGCGAATGCAGCAAATCCTAACTATGGCTAACTGCCCGCCGAGTGATGAGACGTTGCCTGACCGGAAGTCGCCGAAGCAAAAGTCGCAGCTGGAGCGGCACCAGGTTTTGTTTCGGGTGGTAGCTAAAATTCGCGAGACTCTGGATTTAGAGACGATTTTTCAAACCACTGCAACTGAGGTTCAGCAGTTGCTCCAAGCCGACCGGGTCGGCGTATTCCGCTTCTACCCCGACTCGGGCTGGGATGCCGGTGAGTTTGTCTCCGAGGCCGTGCGGCCCGAGTTTCCCTCAGCTCTAGCGGCGCGAGTGCAGGATCACTGTTTCGGCGATCGCTATGCCTGCCATTATCAGCAGGGGCGCATCCAGGCCGTGGCCGATATTCACGCCGCTGGCTTGGAGTCCTGCCATGTTGAAGTGCTGGCCCACTTCCAAATTCGCGCCAACCTGATTGTGCCGCTACTGCAAGGAGAAGTGCTCTGGGGTCTGCTCTGCATTCACCAATGCGCCGCACCTCGCGACTGGCAGCCGGAAGAAATTGAGTTCGCCAAACAAATTGCCACCCAGCTAGCGGTGGCGCTCAAGCAGGCCGAGCTCTTGGCCCAGACCCAACAGCAAACCCAGGCTCTAGTCAAGGCTCTGGAACAGCTCAAGGCCAGCCAGACCCAGTTGATTCAATCTGAGAAGCTATCTGGGCTAGGCCAGCTCGTGGCCGGGATTGCCCACGAAATCAACAACCCGGTAAACTTCATCTGCGGCAACCTCACCCATGCCAGCCACTATGTGCAGCAGGTCCTCGAACTGCTGGCGCTCTACCAGCAGGAATGCCCTACCCCCAGTGCCGCCTTATCTGAGCATCTGGCCGAGCTAGATCTGGAGTTTATCGCCGAAGATTTTCCCAAACTGCTGGACTCCATGAAGGTAGGCAGCGACCGGATTCGCCAGCTGGTCTTGTCCCTGCGCAATTTTGCCCGCACCGATGCAGTTGCGATGCAGCCAACCAACCTGCATGAGGGGATCGACAGCACCCTGCTGATCTTGCAGCACCGTCTCAAGCCAAAACCCGACTCATTAGGGATTGAGCTGGTTTGCGAATATGGCCAACTGTCGCCCGTCGAGTGCTATGCCAGCCAGATCAACCAGGTGTTCATGAACCTGATCAGTAATGCGATTGACGCCCTGGAAGACACCGCAACCCATCGGCAAAGTCAGGCCACCTCTACGCCTCGACAGCGGCCTCGAATCACGATTCGCACC
>JBJTUI010000321.1:0-21709 GCA_046080625.1 Elainella sp.
AAAGAGCTGCCCAAGCTCACCCAGGGCCAGACCCTGAAACTCGTCAAGTGCAGCTCTACTCAGCAGATGACCAAACCGCCGGGCCGCTACTCGGAACCCCGTCTGGTGCAAACAATGGAGCGGTTAGGGATTGGTCGGCCCTCAACCTACGCCGCCATTATGAAAACCCTGAAAGACCGGGAATACGTCACCGTCAAAGGCAAGCTTCTGGTACCATCCCAGACCGGCCTTTCAGTGGACAACTGCCTGATGCAGGTGTTCCCCCAAGTCTGTGATGCCAAATTCACGGCCCGGATGGAAGAGTCGCTGGACCTGATTGCTGAAGGCAAAAAGCCCTGGGAGCGCTACATTGCCGACTTCTACTTCAAATGCTTCGCCCCAGCCCTGGAGAAGAATGGTGCTGCTGCAATCAGAGCCTCTCGCAAGATTTCGAACAAGCCCTGCGGAGCCTGCGGTGAGCTGCTTGTCGAGCAGCCCTATACCCCCAAGTTCGACGCCCCTGTCAAGCACTACCTCAAATGTCTCAACGGCTGCGAGGGCGAGGTTTACTTCTTTAACCGCACCCTGAACGATTTCATCAAGAAGGGCACCGTAGTCGAGCAGCCGCTAGCCCCTCCCGGCAAGCCCACCAAGTTCGTCTGCCAGTCCTGCGGCACCCCCTTAGAGGAGCATTCCTACAGCAAAGACGGCGTCACCAAATCCATGCTGCGCTGCCCCCACCCCACGGCCAAAGACGAGCCGCATCGCGCCATCGGGGTCTACTTCCTGTCTTCTAAAGGCGGCTGGTGGAATCCTACCCTACAGGCTGAAGCCCAAACCAGCAAAATCGAAGGCGGCGACCAGCCCCAGGCTCGCTCAACAGGCAGCAGTAAGAACACAAAGCCCAAAGGCAGTAAACCGGGCGGCAGTCCCAGCACAGCCAAAAAGCCCACCGGGTCTGGCCGTAAGAAGGGTTAGCTCAGGCTCTCTGCCCTGGTTCTGCATCCCGGTAAAGGAGCACAATTTTAGTTCTACAGCCTTTTAATTTAAAACTTTTTTACTGGGGTTCAGGCTCTTTCTCCTTGCTTTTCGGGCAGTTCACCTACTCGTGCAACCGCCTGAATGTGTCGATGACTTGCGCCAAAAGCAAGTGTGTGATCATCCTGTCGCGGCAGTTGCTGGAGGCACCGCCCTCGGTTTGGGACGACCCCAAAGTGGCGGAAGGGCTGGGCTTTATGCGCGGTGCGATGCAGCTGGTGCAGCAGCATGGCGAAACAATTGAGGCGAGCTTTGAAGCTGTGCCTCTGACCCTCTACCGACTGCCTACGCCTGTGGAGTAGCGTTCTACCGCGATCGCCCCGGAAGGATGGACATTTCCAAAGAGATGAAAATCAAGGAGAATGATGCTACGGGTTCTAAATCCCGCCACCAATCCATCAACGAACAAAAAGCTGAGGCTGTAAGGACTCCGTCCCGCCTCGCGAGCGTATCGAGGCTCAGTCGGACAAGTCTTGGTTTAAACTTCAGTAGCGAACATTTTTCTAGGTGTCGCGTCGTAGCTGAGGCAGGATTAATGTAGTTGATGGAACAGATGATCGCAAGTACACTTGATGCCATTCTTGCCCTTCAGATGTCTGTGGCATGGGCAGGGGAAGGGTTATGTGAGCCAAAGCGATTAGATTGGTGGCGCACTGATTTGATTGACATGGCTGGAGGCGGTTATTTCCTTCACGAATTGTTACCAAAAACTTACGAGTGGGCATCTCTAGAGGCAGTGCGGAAAGTCGCTGTTGCCTGGGATAAGCAACTCCGGCAAAGAATGGCACAGCCTGATCAGGTTCGGACGCTTTTCTTTTGGGGATTCGCTGTGGATGAGCAGTTGGATGATCGACTGCTTGAGCACAAACGAAGTGGAAAATCGCCGTCTCAGATGCTCCCCCTTCCCCTCAATTTTGGGAACCCGTTCGCGAAGGCTGATTTTGAGGAGGCCATTCGCGTCCCGAACCAGATGGTTGATTTTCAGGTTGTTCCAGGAGGGCGGGAGATCAAAGGTCAATTACCAAATTCGCCAGAGTTAAGTGCCAGAAATCTCACGGCTGCACTGCTGCCGTTGACGGACCAGTATCCGTTGCCCTTTTACCGTCTGAGAGGAGCATAAATTTATGCCATCTCAGTCATTGAATCGGGCATCTGCATCAGGTGCAGCAGACCAGCGTCTGTGGGGTCAAGAATTTACCCAATTCCATACCCGAATTTTGCGCGTTTCTCTGGCAATTGAGGAGAGCCGAGCCTACTGGGAACACCTAAAGCTGGATACTCCCAGGGAGAAGCGGGCAGAGGGGGCTTTTGAGGAACGCTGGTTTGGCAGCAAGAGTATGGATCGGGTGCGGCGTTTATTGGCTGAGTTCAGTCATCGCTATGACGCCTACCCGGTGGCGCTTCAGGTGTTGACCCAGTGGCGACCGAGT
Source organism: Elainella sp. (assembly GCA_046080625.1). GTDB lineage: Bacteria > Cyanobacteriota > Cyanobacteriia > Elainellales > Elainellaceae > Elainella. The sequence goes on from JBJTUI010000321.1 coordinate 2,448, forward strand.
GATGCAGTTACGCGGCAAAACATCTGCCACTGGCACATGCAACTTGCTGACCCAACCTATCGGGCTTTTACGGGCGTTTTCCTAGAACAGCGACGGTTGCAGCCTGGGGCTGGGATCGACCGCGACGGAGTTGCCCGATGGGTGAGCCAGCAGTTGAAGGTGGAATGGTCGAGTGCCACGACTCAGCGCATGGCAGCCGGATTGATTGCTTCAGCTACCGATGCGGGCTTGTGTTCAGAGAATGCGGGCACTCGCAGTTTGAGATACCCCAAAGTGACAGATGAGGCGCTTGCCTACTGGCTCTATTTGCTCCGAAACCTATCGTTTGAAGGCACGATCTTAGATAATCCCTATCTGGCTTCGGTGGGGCTGAGTGAGGGATTTCTAGAGCAGCGGCTGCGGCGGCTACCAGGATTGTCCTTCAACCGAATGAACGATCTGCATGAGTTTAACTGGCAGTATCCCAGTTTAAAGACCTGGGCTGTTGAGGAATTGGGGCTGACTTGGAAAGCGGAGGGGGAAGATCAACTATGACGGAGACGTTGTTTGACAATCCCTCTCTCGATGCGGCAATCCAGGCTCTTCGGACAGATTTGCTAGACGAAGGTGGCCCTCGGATTAGTACGATGCGGAACTACCGCTTCGCAATTCTGCCCTATGACCCGCGTGAGGAATTTAAGCTGAGGCAGCGAATTCGGAACTTGACCGATGAATTAAAAGCGCAGGGGTGGGACGTTTTGCCGATCTCCCTGCATCACCTGCTGCTAAATCGATTAAAAACTGAGGAACCCCGTGTCCTGGAGAGCCTGATTCGCACTGAGCAACGCCTGTACGCCAAAGACCCGGAGCGATCGCTGAACTATCTGAAAGACAAGGTTGCCCTCTATGTTGAAGGCTCGGACGGGATTGCTCAAGATGTAACTTGCCTAATTGATGAGTTTGTCGCGTCCCATTCAACCAATATTAATAAAACGCTAATCCTGCTCTGTCGTGCTGGAGCCTTGTACCCCTTCTTCCGCTCTTCCGCCTTGCTAAAGCACATTGACGGCAAAACTCGTAACCTACCTGTGGTGCTGCTCTATCCCGGAGAACGGCGCGACCTGAAAGCGTTGTCCTTTATGGGAGAACTGAGTTCGGATCGGGACTACCGCCCGCGTATTTACTCCTGATGATGACCCTAACGTTGAGCCTCTACTGAACCTGCCATGCTGATCAAGGAAATTTTTGCTGCTGATGTCACACGCAACATTGCCCCAGTGGTCTACTTTCATGAGCAAGACCCGGCAAAGGTACAGGAAGAGGTTTCAGAATACATCATCACAGGCGGCTATCCTGAAGATGATCCCCGCCATAACCGAGTCAAAGCCGGAATCCACGAGCAGTTTGTCAGATTGCTTAATGCCTTAGGCGAAGAACTCCAGCGATCGCCCGGAGCCGATCTCCCAGCCTCCTGGATCTCAGGGTTTTACGGTTCCGGTAAATCCAGTTTTGCCAAACTGCTGGGGCTGGCCCTAGATGGACTAGAGCTACCGGATGGGCGGGAACTGGCAGAGGCACTGCTGGCGCGGGATGATTCGCCCAAAACGGCTGAATTTCAAGCGGCATGGCAACAGTTGCGGAGTCGGATTGATCCGATCGCTGTCGTATTTGACATCGGGGCAGTCGCACGAGACGACGAGCAGATCCACTCGGCAGTGAAAAGAGAGATCCAGCGGCGGCTAGGCTACTGCGCGGTCAGCCACTTTGTCGCAGATTATGAGTTGAACCTGGAACTGGATGGTAAGTGGGAGGCTTTTCTTGCCTGTGCGGAGGAAACGCTAGGGCAACCCTGGGAACATGCAAAGCGCGATCGTCTTGCAGAAGAAGCCTTCTCAGAAGTGATGCACGTCATGAATCCAAGCCGCTATGTTGACCCCATGAGTTGGTTTGATAGTCGGGGCGGATCACGGACGGGAATTGGCACCTCGGTGGCTGAAACGACCAGAGATATCATTGCCATGCTCAACCAGCGGGCACCGGGCAAGACGCTGTTTATTGTGGTGGATGAAGTCAGTCAATACATCTATCAGAACACAGACCGGATGCTGGCGCTCCAGTCGTTTGTGTCTGATCTAGGGCAAAAGCTCAAGGGACGGGTCTGGCTGCTGGCCACAGGACAGCAGAAGCTAGAGGACAGTGACGACGAGAGCAATATTGGCAAACTGAAAGATCGGTTCCCGCCAAAGCTGCGAGTTCATCTGGCTCCTACCAATATTCGGGATGTGGTGCATAAGCGACTCCTGAAAAAAGCGCCTGCCAAAGAAGCTGAACTGCGATCGCTTTTTACCCAGCACCGAAGCAACCTCAAGCTCTATGGCTACAAATGTGAGTCAATCACCGAGGACGATTTCCTGGAAACCTACCCGATGTTGCCGGGGTATGTGGACTTACTGATGCAGGTGACCACCAACCTCCGGACTCGCTCCAGTCGGGCGAAGGGAGATGATCATGCGATTCGGGGACTGCTGCAACTATTGGGTGAACTCTTCCGGGAGCAGCGGTTAGGCGAACAGTTAGTGGGGGCATTGATCACCCTGGAGCATATTTATGAAGTGCAGCAGTCTGCCTTAGATGCCGATGTGCAGAACACGCTGGCACGGCTGTTTAACCACGAGGAGGTCGTGGACGATCGCGATGCGATTCGGGCGGCAAAGGCGGTTGCCCTGCTGGAGTTGATCCAGGAACAGGAGCCAACCACGGCTGAACTGGTGAGCAAGTGCCTCTATGAGCGTTTGGGCAACGGCAACCAGGAGCCAGCCATTTCGGCGGCCTTGGAAAAACTGCGAAATCTGAATCTGCTGTCCTATTCGGAGAAGCTGGGCTATAAGATCCAGAGTTCATCGGGACAGGAATGGCAGCGGGAACGGGATAGCTATAGCGTCATTCCGGATGCAGTTAGCCTGATCGTGACCGAGAAGCTGAAGGAGCTGCTGGGAAGCGTTGAGCGTCCTGGCCACCAGGGTACGACATTTCGATGGGCCGCCTACTACAGCGACGGACGACAGCGGCAGGACGACCGGCTCCAGGGAAACAATGAACTCACGGTGATTACTGTAGACTTCCGGAATTTGGGCACCCAGGAGGATCGCAGCCCAGCGGTTTGGGTTCCCCAGAGTGCTACAAGTTCCCTGCGCGATCGCCTGATCTGGGTAGTTGGTAAACCCGATCGCTTTTCTGGGCTGGTGAAAGAACTGGCAAAATCGCAGCATATGCTGTCGAAATATGCCAATCGCTCCCAATCTCTGACGCGGGAAAAGCAGCGACTGGTGTTTGACGAGCAGAGCCGCTGTGACAATCTGGAAGCCCAGGTGAAGGAAGCGGTAGCGCAGGCGTTTATGGAGGGAGCGATTTATTTCAGGGGGCGACCGTTCGACAAATCGCAGTTTGGCACGACCTTCGCAACGGTTCTCAAGCGGATTGGGGAAAGTGTGCTGCCAGAACTCTATGACTATTATGTGGATATTGCCATCACGCCCACAGAACTGAAGCAACTGCTGCAAAAGACGCTCTCTGGTCCCTCCAGTAAATTCATGGCGGACGGACTGGGCATTCTGGAACTGGATGCAGGGAAATATAGCCCGACCTGTAGCGGACAGGTGCCTGCCCGAATTGAGCAATATCTCACTGACCGGGATGGCATTGTTGGCAATGTGCTGCTGAGCCATTTTGGCGGTCCACCGTTTGGCTATTCGGCAGATGTGGTGAGAGCTTGCCTCGCTGGATTGCTGCGAGCGAAGAAGATTCGGATTCGTCCGGAGTCTGGTAAGGAAATTACTTCGATTCAAGATCCGGATGTGGAGAATCTGTTCACCCGCGACCGCGACATTCGGCGGGCGGAAATTTTGCCTAGAGGGGATGGCGGACTGACGGCAAGGGATAAGGTCGCGATCTGTCAGTTCTTCCGGGAAGCTCTGGGGATTGATCTCGATCGGGAAGAGGAGATGATCGCCGATGCGGTCTTTAATCATTTTCCCAATCAGGCGCGACGGCTGACCCAATTGGAGCAGCGTTATAACCAATTGCCCAACCGTCCCGACCTCCCAGAAAAGCTCAGAAATCTGCGGGAGGCGATCGAGAAATGTATGCGATCGCGGCAGATTGAGGATACGGTGCTGGCGGTGAAAAAACACCTGGATACGCTGCGGGATGGCATTCAGGAGTTGGGCATTTCGCTGACGGATTTGACGGATGAGGCTGTGGCAGCCATGTCGCGGGCAGTGGCAGTACGAGATTGGCAGATTGCTCAACTCAAGCAAACTGAACAAACCGCAGAAGTCGCAGCAGCGATCGCCGCGCTTGAGGAGCAGTTGGCGTTAGATCGTCCCTGGCGTGATATTGCCAGTTTGGAATCCTCTCTCCAGGCGATCGAACAGCATTATCGGACAGTGCGGCTGGGCTTGATTGAGCGGCAGGAGCAGCAGTCGGAAACGATTCGCCAGCGGCTGAAGCAGCGGCAGGGCTTTTTTAAGCTGAGTGAGGACAAGGCGGATCTGGTTTTGAGCCATGTCCGCAAAGCAGCTTATGATACGACGCAGGATAGTTTCAGCCCCAGCCTGCTGGAGTTACGGGATACGGTTGTGTTACGGCTCCAGGATGCGGAACAGCAGGCCAACCTGACGCTGGACAGTGCCCTATCGTCTGCGACCGATGAGCAGGTGATCCCGCTGCCGCTAAATCTGAACGGTCGAGAAATCAGAACGCCGGAGGAGGTCAAGGCGTTGGTGACGCAATTGGAGGAGCGTTTATTGAGTCAACTAGAAGGAAAATCCAATATCTGTGTACGACTGGTTTATGAGTTGAAGAAATATAGCGAGATGCCTTGAGTTGTTATGCCAGAACTCTACGTGATTGGAGGTGCGAATGGATCGGGAAAGACGACGGTTTCCTTGGGGCTTCTGCCCAGGTTAGGAGTGCTGGATAATTCTGAGCCTGAGTATCAGTTGGTAGCTGAAGGTATCACTGGACAAGCACCGATTATCTATGATCGTGACACCTGGACTCTCATTTGTAGGAGGGAAGATGACTGAGGACAAAAATCAATCGAAGCATCAAAAGATTCGGGCTGGGGTGAAAGCAGCGATCGCTCGTGCACTTCAGCGACACCGCCAGTTGGGAGAGTCTATTGCTGTTTGGCAGGATGGTAAGGTTGTTGTCTTAAAGGCAGATCAGATTCCAACTGCTCAAGAACCTTCTGAACAGGTTAACCCGAATCAAACTTAGCCTTTTTCCTTCTTCAATTCATTGTTTGACTGCTATGTCTAACCTGACCCCTGAAGCCAAAGCCAAGCTTTCATCGACGATTCGTGGTTTGCGCGATCGCCTGCTCACTGATATTCACAATGCGGTGGAAAGCACCTATCGGTTGTCGTTGCCGATCGCAAAGGCAGGGCTGGCAGAAGAACAGCAGGTGAAGCGGCAGCGCTTAGAGCAATGGCTAGGTGAGCAGGTTCGCTCAGAGGCTAAGAGGAAGAATCCCGATGGGAATGCGATCCGTAATCGCCACCTACAAACGGCTGAGAAGCTGGCGGCGGCAACGTTGCTAAACCGTCTGGTGGTGATCAAGCAGATGGAGGCGATCGGGGCGATCAAGCCGATGATTGTGACGGGGGGATGGCAGAGCAATGGCTATCGAGAATTTCGAGATTTTGCGCCGGATCTGTGCCGGGATGAGACGGAAGGCTTCGGGACGCTGCTGCAACTGCTTTACGATGAACTGTCGCTGGAGATGCCGGGGCTATTTGGCAGGGTGAGGCTGTCGTCGCTGTTTCCGATTCCGGCAAGTACGCTGCGGGCGGTAATCGAGGCGTTGAATGATCCAGCGTTGCAGGATGCCTGGTTGGATGATACGACGCTGGGCTGGGTGTACCAGTATTGGAACGACCCGGAGCGGGAAGCACTGGATGTCAAGCTAAATGCGGGGGGCAAGGTAGAACCCCATGAGATCGCCAGCAAAACCCAGATGTTTACCGAACGCTACATGGTGGAGTGGCTGCTGCACAACAGTTTGGGGCAGATCTGGCTGGCAATCTGTCAGGCACAGGGCTGGATGGCAGAGGTGAGGGCAGAGGGCACGCTCGATCGCCTGGAGTCACGCCGCAAGGTCTGGCGGGAAAAGCGGGAGCGGGGTGAGGTGGCTCTGGATGCGCTGATGCCAATCGAGACGGAGGCGGAGGAACGCTGGAAGTATTGGGTTCCCCAGCCGTTGACGGATGCGGCGATCGATCATGCTCCCCTGAGTATCCGAGCGGTGAAAATTCTTGACCCAGCCTGTGGTTCGGGACATTTTTTGGTGATTGCCTTTGGGCTGCTGTTTGCGCTCTATCAGGAGGAGGCGCGGCATCGGGGCGAGGAATGGAGCGATCGGGAGATTGTGGAGTCGATTCTGGCAAACAATCTATATGGGGTGGATCTTGATGCCCGTGCGGTGCAGATAGCAGCGGCAGCGCTGTTGTTAAAGGCCAAGACGCTGTGTCGTGAGGCAGAAATTAAGCAGGTGAATTTGGTGGCTTCGGATCTGAATTTGACTGCACTGCCGGAGGATGATCCGGCATTGGCGGAGCTGCGGCGGGAAGTGCGGGAGGCGACGGGCATTCCAGAGGAGCTGACGAATCAGATTGTGCAGGCATTGCAGGGGGCAGACCAGTGGGGCAGTCTGCTGAAGATCGATCGGGAGGTGGAGAAAGCGATCGCTCAATATGAACAGCGCCTTGTCCGTCCGGTTCAGGGGGAGTTGTTTGACCCTCATCCCCTAGCCCCTTCTCCCCAAGGAGAAGAGGAACCGAGCCAAAGCATTCTCTCCTCTACCTCTGGGAGAGGGGTTGGGGGTGAGGGCAGAACAGCAATTCTGCTTGAAAAACTCGAAACGTTCCTCAGTCGGCGCACTCGTGGAGATGATTTGGGTTTGCGGTTGCGAGGAGAACAGTTGACCGCAGGTGTTCGATTTATTCGGATGATTCGGGAGAATGCCTACGATGTGGTAGTTGGAAATCCGCCGTATCAGGGTGCAAGCAAGATGAGTGATGCGAAATATCTCATCAAGCATTATCCAAAAAGTAAAGCAGATTTATATGCAACGTTTTTAGAAAGAGGTTTGCAATTAGCAAAAGAAGGTGGAATCTCAGCACTGCTGACAATGCGGAATTGGATGTTTATTCAACAGTACACACCCATTCGAGAATATTTGTTAGATACATTTGATTTGAGATTGTTAGGTGATGTCGATCGCGGTGCATTTGAAGAAACATTGGATGAAGTTGTTGCAACGGTCATGAGTGTTTTTCAAAAGTTCCCATCAAGTGAAGAAATTAGCATTGCACTACAACCAACTCCTCTAGATGACAATTCTAGAGATCGTTATCGAACAAACCGGAAACGATCGGCTGTTTTGACACAGGTGGGACGATTTGAGTTTAAGAGCGATCGCTTCAAAGTTATTAAGAAGCAACCACTTGTCTATTGGTGGCATCGTAGAGAAATGTTGGAATACGAAGACCTTCCGAAACTTGAAACTTATGCCCCATTAAGGGGAGGCATGGGAACAGGAGATAATACGAGGTTTCTTAGAAAACCCTGGGAAGTTGATTTAGCATCAACTTATATGGAAGTAATAAGCTCAAACAATTATCCTAAAAATTCATTTTCATGGTTTCCTTATATTAAAGGCGCAGGAGGTAGAGCCTGGATTGAAGGTGTTGATGACCTTGTTAGTTGGAACAGCTACGGACTGGGAGTTAAAGCATATAACCAAATGCTTTATGGAAGTTATTCTCGAACAATAAAGAATGAATCTTGGTACTGTATTCGGGGAGTTGCATTCTCAATGATTGGAAATGCCTTCTCAGGTAGAGTTCATAAATATTGCAGCATTATTGGAAACAAAGGCTCATCTGTTTTTCCTAAATCCTTAGAACGAGTAGTTTGTTTATTGAATTGCAGGAAATCAAAGAATATTTTAGCCTCCCTAAATCCTGGTATAGGATTTGAGATTGGCGATGTCAATCGCCTCCCCCTCTTCCCCATCGAATCCGCCGACGAAATCTTTGCCCAACTCGATTGCGCCTTCACTGAACACGAATCCGCCCGCGAAACCTCCGTCGAATTCAAACAGCCGGGAGCCTCTTGCTGGAACTATGCCCAACAGTGGGCGCAGCAAGCCGTAGACCGTGAACTCGGTACAGCTTTACCCGACTGGAACCCGGTTTATGATCAGCCGCCTGCGGTGAACTGGGTTTCCTATGCGATCGGGGTGGCGCTGGGGCGGTTTACCTCACCCCCTAGCCCCCTCTCCACTTGTGGAGAAGGGGGACAAGAGGGGGGTGCAGACTGGGGGCAGGAGGGAGGTGGAGCAGGGGAATTGGACAGGATGTCTTCCGCCTCTCTCCATTCAATGGAAAAGGGGCGTGGGGATGAGGTAGATCGCCTCCTTCGGGCGGAGATTCCGGGATATATCTATCAGCGGTGTCGAGAGTTACGAGGGAGCCAAACTCCGACAGAGGAAAGACTATGGGAAGTTTTGCGGAATCGGCAGCTTAATGGCTTGAAATTTCGCCGCCAGCATCCCTTAGGGCGATACATTGCCGACTTTTATTGCGCCGAGAAGCAATTGGTCATTGAGCTAGACGGTTCTGTTCATCAACAAGCTGATCAGCAAGACTACGACAAAATTCGAGATGAATCCCTCCAGTCTCGTCGTTTATCCATCTTGCGAATCTCTAACACCGAAATCGAGCAAAACCTCGAAACCGTCCTCCAAAAAATTCTCATCTTCACCCCTTCTCCACCCGTGGAGAAGGGGCAGGGGGGTGAGGTTCTTCCCAACGGCATCCTCTACCTCTCCGCCTACTCTGGCGATCGCCCCGACTCCAAAGACAGCCTCAACCATGCCGCCGCTCAACCGATCAAAAAAGCCTGGGAAGAGCATGGCAGCCCGATTGCCAAAAACAAATCCCTGCGCGACTGGCTCCGCCTCAGCTTCTTCAAAGACCTGCATGTGGGCATGTACGAACAGCGCCCCATTTATTTCCCCCTCTCCTCCAAAAACCGCAGCTTCGTCGCCTACATCAGCATCCATCGCTGGGCAGACAACACCCTGCAAACCCTGCTCGCCGACTACCTGATTCCCGAACTGCGCGGCCTGGAAGGTGAAACCGCTGATCTGCTGGGAAGTAAAGGCAGGGGCGATCGCAAACAACAGGCCCAGGCAGAAGAACGCCATGCCGCCGTGCAGGCACTCTACACCGAACTCCAGGCATTCATCGACTTAGTACAGCAGTGCGCCGAACAGGGACCACCCGCCGCCAGCCCCAAAGACTCGCTTCGCCAAGCCAACGCCCCCTTCCGCATGGATCTCGACGATGGCGTCATGGTCAACAGCGCCGCGCTCTGGTGCCTGCTCGAACCCCAGTGGAACAAGCCCAAAACCTGGTGGTCAGAACTCTGCAACGCCAAAGGCAAAAAAGACTACGACTGGTCACACCTAGCAGCCCGCTACTTTCCCGATCGCGTTGATGCTAAATGCCAGAAAGATCCCTCCCTTGCGGTCGCGCATGGCTGCTTCTGGCAATACCACCCCGCCAAAGCCTACGAGTGGGAGCTGCGCCTGCAAGACGAGATCGCCCCAGAGTTCACGATCGACGAAGCCAATTCTGATACTCTGCGGCAGCAGTTTGAAGCTGAAAACCCCGAACTGGTTGCAGACTTAAGAGAGAAGGAAGAAAAACGTCGGGAGCGCAAGCGCAAGAAAAGTCATGAAGCAGAAGAACTATCCTTGTTTCAAACAGAATCAGAGGAGGAAGACGAATGACGACCCAATCAGCAACCCTCGTTCGCTGGACAATCCGCGACTATCACACCATGATCGATGCCGGTTTATTTCTGAATCGGCGCGTTGAACTATTGAATGGACTGATTGTTGAAATGGCACCCGAAGGCCCCGACCATGCTGACCTCAGTAACGATGCGCTGGAATTTTTTATGGCGGCTGCAAATGGTCGCTACCGAGTTCGTCCAGCCAAACCCATTACGATTCCCTCGAATAACAGTGAACCCGAACCTGATATCGCCCTAGTCAGATCCCAGCCCTACCGTCAGTCTCATCCCACCCCTGACGATGTCTTTTTGATCATTGAGTTCTCCAATACCAGTCTGGCAAAAGATACCGATGACAAACGCCGTGCCTATGCATCTGCCGGAATTCAAGACTATTGGGTGGTTAATTTGCGCGATCGCCAACTCATCATCTACCGTAACCCTGCTGACAGCGACTACACCTCTGAACAACGCCTCAGGTCAGGCAGCATTTCACCCCTGGCATTTCCAGATATTACCCTTACCGTTCAAATGCTACTGAATTGATCATGTCGATCTAGTAGGCTGTCGTTCGCCTGAATGGCGTGGGGCAATAGGGCTAAACTTTGTTCAGTGACCAGAGCAAAACCGAGGATGAATAGCGATGGATCAGTTTATTTGTCAGGAGCATGGAACTCCCTGATATGCCCAATCTCACTCTGATCACCAATGTTCTAGAAGAAGCAGTCAAGCGAGAGCTTCGACAGCGGGGAATTGTCATCTGGCTGGATAAAGATGGACACTACACTGCCTATGTCGATCAATTAGCCGATCGCTACAGCAAAGGCGAATTCTTTGCCCCCGTCGTCGCCTTCCGAGGCAGCTATCTAGAAATGCTGCTTGCCCTCGAATCCTACGGTAATGGTCTTGATCAGGAACCCCTGCTGATCCACATGCCAGGGCATACCGAGGAAAGCATTCGCAAAACCCCGCTCCTCGAACTGTATCGGGCAGGCTATCGCTACCGCCGTGCCCTTGATGCGCTGATCCGTGAAGCCGCCACCGGACGAGTCAGCCCCTCTGAGCTGGAAAGCTATCTCAGCAGCAGATCAATTGACCTGGCTGCGGCAGAAACCTGGTTGCAACAGGCGATTGCTCAACCCCAGGACGGTTTAGCAGCCTATCTGGAAAGCCTCAACCTGGAGTGGATTCTCGACGGCATCCTCGGAACAGACTCAATCCTGCGCTCAAAAATCGCCGATGCCCCAGCTCTCCTCACCCTGAAGGATCACCTCCACCGCCACACGGGAATTAGTGATGAGTTTATTCAACTCTTTTACGGCACAACTGCTCTGGCGGTTCAAGACCTAGCGGAAGCCTTTGCGGCTTGGCTGATGTGCGTCGAGTACGTCAACGATCTCACCCGTTTACCGCACTTGGAGGACCTAAAGCCCCTCAGACAACTCTCGACCGTTCTCCAAAAAACGTGCAGCCAGCTAATTCACCATTTCCGCCAGCGCTATCCTGACACCTACGAATCAATGGCGGCGATTGTAGAAAGTCGCTTAGAACAAGAGCTACAAGCTATCCGTCCAGAGGATCTCGGCAAAATTGATACCTTCCAGTGCGAGGAAACAGCGGTTTTGGAAGCGGCGGTTCAAGCACTGCTCCAAGCTAAATGGACGCAAGCCCTCACCTGGGCAGAATCGCGCACCACTCAACCCTCTTTCTGGATAGAACGGAACAAGACAGGCCGCCTGGAATGGCTCCTGATTCACGATGCCGCCACCCTGGGTTGTGCAATCGAGCAAGCAGCCAGTCCCCTTAGATCCTGCCAGAGCTTACGGCAAGCTTTAGACTACTACACTCAGTCCGGCTATCAGGTCGATCGTGCCCACCGCCATTTTGAACAGCAGCGGCTAAAACTGCTGGAACCCACCCTGACCCACTACGCCTCGCTACAAGAAGCTGGTAACTGGCTGCAAGTTCAGTACCGCCACTGGGCAGACCAGCTTGCTCAGGACTTTGCGGCGATCTGCGCATCAGAGGGCTTTTTGCCAGAATCTGACCTTCAGCAGCGCACCCTCTACGACCAGGTGGTTCACCCCCTGACTCAGGCAAACCGCAAAGTTGCCTATTTCCTGATCGACGCCTTCCGTTTCGAGATGGCAACAGAACTGCTCTCTGAATTGGAAGCCCCAGGGACAACGGTAGTTCTGAAAGGGCGCTATGCAGAGCTACCCAGCATCACCGCAGTTGGCATGAATGCCCTGACTCCCGTCAGTAAAGCAGGTCGGCTCACCCTGGCTGGCAGTGATGGCTTCAAGGGCTTTAGAGCGGGCGAATATGCCGTGCGGTCGCCGGATGAGCGGTTCCGCGCCATGAGTGAAAAAAGTATCGATAGCTTAGGGACAGGGCGCAAACGGGCACGAGCTATCAAACTCTCTGAGGTCCGCAGCCGAACGATCGAGAGCCTGAAGAAAGGCGGATTAAGTGATGCCGATCTGGTGGTGGTTCATAGCCAGGAGATTGATGACGCAGGTGAAGCCAATGTTGGGCTTGCCACTTTTGAGACCTGGCTACAGCATCTTAAGACCGCTTGGAGCCGCCTCAAAAGCCTTGGGTTCAATGAGTTCGTCTTCACGGCGGATCATGGCTTTTTACTTCAAGATCAAACCACCCAAAGCAAACCCTATGGCAGCAAGCGCGATCCCGATCGCCGCCATGTCTTAATGACGGAACCGCGCTCGGAGGCGGGGACAATTACAGTGTCTCTGAGTGCGCTGCAATATGACGGGCAGGAAGGCTATTTGCTGTTTCGGCGAGATACGGCAAATTTTGCGACGGGCAATCCAGGTGCCACTTTTGTACATGGCGGCAACAGCCTGCAAGAGCGTGTCATTCCAGTACTTATAGTTTCCCACCGTCATGCCTCGGAACCCATCAAGCTGAAGTATCTCGCTGAAGTCAAAGCCGAGCGAGAATTGCTCGGTCACAGCCGTCTGCGGCTCCGAGTCAAGCCTGCCCCAGACGTACAGTTATCTTTTATCGGGGCCAGAACTATCGGTCTTGCTCTGCGAGTGCCCAACCGTCCCGACATTCAACTCACGATTAAAGATGCTCCCGGCATTGAGGTCAAGAATCAAGTTCTATTGGTTCCAGTTGAAGGCGATTGGATCGAGATACTGTTTGACTTGAAAGGAATACAGGGAGAACGAGTTCCGGTTGAAATCTATCACCCCGAAGGGACAGAGGAGGTTGAGCCAACGGCGACGATGGAGTTGTTCAGTGTCTCTGGTACGCTTCAGCCTACTGCTCAAACTGCTACACCACAGGCAGGAAGTAGCCTTGAGTGGCACAATCGTTTTGAGGATGAAGGAGTATGTCAGGTGTTCCTTCACCTCCAGCAACACGGCTCTATTACCGAGATAGAGCTAACCCAAATGCTTGGTAATGCTCGAAAGGTGCGACGTTTCTCAATGGATTTTGAAGAACATCTTAAACAGGTTCCCTTCTCCGTCAGAATTGAAACGACCCCTAGCGGCAAGCGCTACGTCAGGCAGAACTAAAAGTAACGAAGGATCACCATGACAATTAGCGAACGCGACATTGAAATCATTTTTGAGCGGCTGCGCTCGGGCGTTGTCCCTGAACGAGGTTTAGAAGCCTTTGCGGTCGGAATTGAGAAGCAGCGCACCGAGATTCAACGTCAGCTTCAGTTAGCCGCAAGTGGAGAAGGAGCGTTCAAATTTCTCCGGGGTGGGTATGGCTGCGGCAAAACTTTTATGTCTCGACTGGCAATCCTTGAAGCTCAGGCACAGGGCTTTGCCACCAGCTTTGTCGTTGTGTCAGATAATGATCTGCATTTCTACAAATTTGATGACGTTTACCGGAAAGTCGTTCAGGAACTGGGGACAAGCTCCTGCCCTAGAGGGGCGCTCAGCGACATTATCGATCGCTGGATTGCTCGGGTTGAAGATGCCCTGATCGCTGGAGGCGCGGACGAAGACAACGACCAGTTTGATGGATTGGTTCAGGAACGGATGGAGGCAGAGCTTGCCTCCCTGACGGGTGGTAAAGCCCCAGAAGACATGGCGCGAGTCCTCCGGACCATCTTTACCCTCAAACAGCAGGGCGATATTGTGGAAGCCAGTGCTTTACTTTCCTGGCTTTCAGGCAGTGAAAATGTTGCTGCCAGTGCCAAAAAAGTTGCGGGCATCAAGGGAGATATCGGCAGCCGAGAAGCCCTCGATTATTTGCAGGGCATTCTCGAAATTATCAAAGCGTCGGGCTACAGGGGTTTGATGATTGTGATTGACGAAGCTGAAACTATTCTGCGAATGCGCCATGACGTGCGCGGCAAGTCGCTGAACGGGATTCGTCAAATTTGCGATGCAGCCGATCGCTACAAAGGCTTGCTGTGGATTTTTACAGGCACCCCCGAATTCTTTGACACCAATCGCGGTGTTGCAGGGCTTCAGCCTCTCCACGACCGAATCAAGTTTGAGCGCGTGGGAGGCTTTGCCAATCCGCGTCAGCCCCAGCTTGAACTGAAACCTTTTGATGCTAATCGACTCAAGGAAGTTGCGATCAAACTCCGAGGGTTGTACCATCCTACCACTGACCCCTCAAACCTAACGCGTAAGGTCACACCTGAATTTATCGAACGGCTCGTTGCGAAGATGACGGCTGGCTTCAAAGGAGATATAGGAGTCGTTCCGCGTCAATTTCTGCGTCAATTCGTTAATGTGCTGGACCTGGCAAATGAATACGAAGAGTTTGACCCAATGGCAGCCGAAGGGTTTGCTCTGACTGAACTCAACGCCGAAGAACAGCGTATTCAGCAAGGATTACCCCCCTTTGACGAAGAACCTGAAGATGTCGCCGGATATGCCCCAGTTGCGTTTTAGCCATGACCTCTGTCTTTGCCCGATTCCCCTCCCGTCTGCAAGAAGCGATCGTCTCCCGTCTGGGATGGTCGTCCCTGCGCCCCGTTCAGGATCTGGCAGGGCAAGCTCTGCTGGATGGAAAGAATGCGATTATTCTCGCACCTACAGCCGGAGGTAAGACTGAGGCGTCCTTTTTTCCGTTACTGGCAACCCTAATCCAGCAGGAACCCCAGACCGTTGGCCTGATCTACATTGCGCCGATTAAAGCATTGCTGAACAACCAGGCAGAGCGGTTGGGACTTTATACGGAAATGGTTGGACTCCGACGTTTCCTCTGGCATGGAGACATTAAAGATTCGCAGAAGCGAGCTTTTATCAGAGAGCCCGCCGCAGTCCTGATGACAACGCCCGAATCGCTGGAAGTCATGCTCCTCTCCGCCAGAGTGCCCCACGCGCAGCTGTTTGGCGATTTGCGAGCCATCGTCATTGACGAAGTTCATGCCCTAGCGGGAACCGATCGGGGTGCTCATCTGATGTCCGTTCTAGAGCGAATTGCTCGCTACACCCCAAACGACATTCAGCGGGTTGGACTCAGCGCAACGGTTGGTAATCCCACTGAAATTCTCCGCTGGTTGCAGGGCACATCAAAGCGGGAGGGCTGCATAGTCGATCCAACTAAAATGCCGTCTCCCAAAGACATTCATATCTACTTGCGAGATACTCTAGGAGCGATCGCCACCGATGCCAGCAAAACGGCTCAAGAAAAGAAAAGCCTCTTCTTTTGCCAGAGCCGAGCACTTGCGGAAGACATCGCAGAACGAATGCGAAATCGAGGAACAGATGTGTTTGTCCACCACAGTTCTGTTTCCCTGGAAGAGCGTACTGCGGCTGAAGCCCGCTTTCATCAGGGCAGAAATGCCTGTATAGTCTGCACCTCAACACTGGAGTTAGGCATTGATGTGGGAGATCTCGATCTCGTTTTTCAAGCTAATGCCCCTTCAACGGTGTCAGCCTTCCTGCAACGGCTAGGACGAACAGGCAGACGAAGCGGGCAACGCGCCAATACTACTTTCTTCTGCGAAAACATTGAAACCGTTTTACAAGCAATCGCCATCATTGAGCTGGCGAAATCAGGCTGGGTTGAGTCAGTGCCCATTCAAAATCGCGCTTGGGTGGTTCTAGTGCATCAACTTCTTGCCCTGACCCTACAATTTGGGGCAATCAGTCCAGAACGCTGCTGGGAGCAGCTATCAGTTGTCCCTGATTTTTCAGGCATTACCCATGATGAATTCGAGACGCTGATCCAGCACATGATTCGGAACGACTACCTGTTCATCGCCAGTGGTTTGCTCTCAATGGGTAATCAAGCAGAACGAGTGTTCGGACGTAAAAACTTCATGGAACTCTACGCCGTTTTTAGCAGCCCTGTCTTCTACAGAGTGAAAACTGAAGCAGGCTATGAGATCGGAGCATTAGAGCAGTCTTTTGTAGATACGCTGGTCGATGAAGTCAGTGCTTTTCTTTTAGGCGGGCGGGCCTGGTTAGTTCTGCATATCAACCATGAAGAGCGGGCAGTACGGGTGATTCAAGCACCTAGAGGCAAAAAGCCAAGCTGGGGTGGATTTGCTCCCCAACTGCTAAGTTTCGAGATTTGCCAAAAAGTTGCTGAAATTATTAGATCATCGGTTTCATACCCCTATATTGATGTGACAGCTCAGGCTGCGCTAGACGAATGTCGAGCAGATTTGGGGAGTTTTTTGACAAATAGGAAATCGAGTATTCGCATTGATAGTGAGCAAGCAATCTGGTGGACATTTGCTGGAGGCAATGTCAATAACACCTTGAAATATGGCTTGCAGTTTCAGCACGACTGGAAGATTATGGCGGATAACTTTAAGATAAAGATTTCAGGGGAAAGCCTCGGACAAGCCTCTTTGTCACTAGCTATCGAGCAAATATGCGCTGAGCAATTCTGGGAGAGTTCTTCTACGCAAGACTTTATCTTGTCGCAACTTCCTCAATATCGCCTGAGTAAGTTCCAAAAGGCTTTGCCCGAAGCTTACTCCCTTGAGATGATTAGTGACTATTTGCTTAATATCTCGAATACACATCAATTTTCAATGAAATACAATAAGTTATAACTAGAGCGTGTACGAGAAGCATACCTGAAACTTCATGCCTCGCTGGGACCAGGCGAAGGTGTGTTGGAGCTATGCTCAGTGCCCGCTGGCGTCAGGACTCGAAGCCACAAGATACTACTGGGCCAAAATTCAGCGGACTTTGGGCGCTCAGCAACTTCGAGTTTGTCCGTTGTTCAACGCTCACTCTAGCCGTGATGATGGGACTTTCACGTTATGCAGTGATCCTGAAATCTAGGCCGAGAGCTACCGACAGCAGGCATAGTAGTGGTATTTTGTAAAGGATGGAAAATAAGCGGTCTGGGCTAGGATTTTGTTCGACAAATTAGCAGCCACAGTTGCGGCACTTAATAGTTTTGTTTGCCACTGCGAGTAGTGCCGTTTTTCATCACGTGGCCAGAGCCGCAGCTTGGGCAGATGAAATAGGGTTTCATGGTCAACCAAGGAGGTTGAGAAGCTCTACTGTTGTCTATTTCCTCTATCCTTTACGAAATGGCATTACCCCGTTTCTGTTCCTGTCTCTGGGGGGTCTGCTGCCGTTCTTCATGCAGCTTGATCACCTGCTGGTCAATCCGCACCATCAGTTTCAGCAGGGAGAATTGTTCTTTATCCCGCTCCTGCCAGTCGAGTTGTTCTAGCTTCTGGTCCTGCAACTTTGCTCGGTAGGGCGAAATCAGCAGAGCGCGGGCAACTTGCTCTGAGGCATAGCCATTCAGGCGGCAGTAGAGGGCGACCTGAGCCAATCGTCTTGGTCCGTTCTGGTCTGGAGCAGGCGCTATCCCTTTCTGCTCTAGCCATGCATCGGTTTCCCTGACGAACTTGGTCCAGAGCGCCCAATCGTGCTGCATTTGCTCAGGCACCGCCTCCTGTTCTTCCAACCAGGTGGCCCAGCTGGATGATTCAGGCTCTGCCAGGTGGGCTGCATCAAGCCTCGTTTGTGGCTGCTCCTGATCCTGATCCTGCTGCTGCATCCTCACCACCCCTCCCTGGGGCTGCTCTCTTAGGCCAGCCAGATCCGTCAGTTCGGGTTGCAACTCTGCCTCAAAGCCCTGCTTCAGACGGCTGTAGCGATACTTGCGTCCCAGCTTCGAGGCGCTATAGGTGCGGCCTTCCAGTTCAAACAGTAGCGCCAGCGTCATCGCCCCAGATCGGGTTTCGACGGGTTTGGTTGTGAGGGTAATCCCATGCTGGTTCTGCAACTGCTGCTGAAGCTGTTCCAGCGATCTGGCCTGCCCTCGCTCTAGGCAAGCGTCAACGGCCTGCTGGATCACTGCCCGAGGAATCGGCTGTCCGGTGCTGCGGGAACGCCTCACCTCCGCAACTGTCGGAGCCTTTACCACAGCAGCTCTGGAACTGGCCACCGGCTTCAGCCCATAGTCGACCTCCACCTGCCGCATGATCTGTTCGGCCTTCTGGTAGTCCTGCCAGCAGGGCGTGGTGTAGCCGTCCCACCTGACCCGACTGATGATCAGGTGCAGATGCTGGTGCTGGGTATCGTGGTGTTCTGCAATCACATAGGCATTCTGGCCCCGGTCAAATCCCATGCCTTCCAGATATCGGTGCGCGATTTCCAGCTTCTGCTCACGGCTCAATTTGGCCTCCAGGTCAAAGGCAATGCTGGTGTGATAGACCGTTGTAGCTGCTTTCCTGCCTCTGGTTTGTCTTTGCATCTGGGCTTGAATTGCCAGGTCAAACTCAGCGCTCAGCTCTGGAACGCTGTGGCCCACGCAGTTGGTTTGGTGCAGTACTGCATCGGGTTTACCCAGCACATAGGCCAGGCAGCCATCTGGTGTCTTTCCTTTGACAATTTTAGCAATCGGCATTTCTAGATGCTCTCCAACCTAGTTTGGTGGAGCCTCTATAGGGTTAGCTTCTCCTGCCTCTAGCTGGGCAACTTGCCGCCGTAAAGTCTTGATGCCTGCTAGAAGGTCTTCTAGAGAAAGCTGTAGATCTGGCTGTTCCTGAAGCTGTTCCAGGATTTGCGCTGTCTGCTGTTGCAGAACTCCAAGCTGCTGGTAGATCTGAATCTGGCTGAGGGAAACCAGTCGGCGTTTGGTGATCGCAAGGCATCGACGGCGCATGAACTCGGATTCGTTCAGACTGCTAACCTTCTGGGCAAGGTTAAATTGCTCTAGCTCTTGGTCGTTCAGGTACAGGCTTTTGCGGTGCCTGCGTTTGCTGGAGGGAGAGGCGGAAGCGGCCATAGGTTCTGAGGATAAGCAGCTACACCTCTAGTGGTTTGTCATAGAAAGTTTGACGGGTTGTAGTTATAAGACTTGTTGCTTTTTAAGGTAAGGTAATTTTGTCCCTGACCTAAAAATCCAGTGCTCAATATTCGACGTGCGCTTGAAAATGACCGCCTATTACGGGCATTGACTGGACTGAATCGCAAAGCGTTTGACGAGTTGTG
>JBJTUI010000322.1:0-5220 GCA_046080625.1 Elainella sp.
ACAGACCGCCAAATTCCCAAACTCGCCCAACTGTCCAGCCATCCGACAAGAAAAAATACTTTACCGCCACGACGTTCATCCGATCAATTTTTCCCATTATGCCTTTCGGAGCGCATTTGGTCGATTGACCGTCAACCTTCAAGACGAAGCTTCAAAAATGTCGAGCTGCTCTGACTGGGTTTCCAACTGGGCCTTCGCTGGGGCCGCCGTCTGGGGCTCTGCTTGGGCCACCGCATCACGGCCAGGTTTATACTTTCCGAGTTTATCCCCGGCCCGACCCGGCCCCCGATCGCGAGTGGCCTTGTCGCCGCGCCCCCCGGTTTGGCGCAGCCCCACCGCAATTTTGGAATGCTTTTCAATCTGGCCCATCACCTGCTTAGCCCGCTGGATCACACTGGCGGGCAGCCCTGCCAAGCGGCCTGCCTCAATCCCATAGGAGCGGTCAGCCCCGCCCGGACGCACCTGGTGTAAAAACACGATCTGGTCGGGCAACTCCTTGACCACCACCTGGTAGTTGGCAATGTTGGGCAAAATCGAGGCCAGCTCGTTCAGCTCGTGGTAGTGGGTGGCAAAAATCGTGCGGGCGCGGATTTCTAGGGCCAGGTGTTCGGCCACGGCCCAGGCAATCGACAGGCCATCAAACGTGGCGGTGCCCCGGCCAATTTCATCCAGCAGCACCAGGGAGCTGGGGGTGGCGTGGTTGAGAATATTCGCCGTTTCGTTCATTTCCACCATGAAGGTAGACTGGCCCGTGGCCAGATCGTCCACGGCTCCGACCCGGGTAAAAATCCGGTCGCAGATGCCAAGCCTGGTGGCTGTAGCAGGCACAAAACAGCCCACCTGGGCCATCAGCTGAATCAGCCCCACCTGCCGCAGATAGCAGCTTTTACCGCTGGCGTTGGGGCCTGTGAGAATAATTAAATCGGGCGCTTGGGCCTCGCCCAGTTCGGGCGAGGTGGGCACAAAAAAGCCGGTCGGCAGGGATTGTTCCACCACCGGATGGCGGCCTTCGACAATCTGGATCTGGCGAGAGGGCAAGATTTCGGGGCAGCAGTAGCCCTGGTAGACCGCGACTTCAGCAAAACCGCAGAGCACATCCACCGCCGCAATCGCCTGGGCGACGCTGCGAATCGCATCGGCCTGCTGACCCACCTCGACTCGCAGCCCCCCAAAAATCTCGTATTCCAGTTTGCCGAGGGCCGTGCGGGCGTTAAAAATCGCCGCCTCCCGATCCTTGAGTTCGCTGGTAATATAGCGCTCTTCGTTAGTCAGGGTCTGTTTACGGGTATAGCCCGCCGGAGGCTGGTCGGTGGACTTGGCCCGCGAAATGCTGATGTAGTAGCCAAAAGTTTTGTTGTAGCTCACCTTCAGGTTAGCGATCCCGGTGCGCTGGCGTTCCGTCGCTTCGAGTTGGGCAATCCACTGTTCGTCAGATTCAATCTGGCGGCGCAGTCCGTCGAGCTGGGGGTTGACGCCATCTCGAATCAAATTGCCCTCGGTCAAATAGATCGGGGGACTATCGACCAGATGGGCCTTGAGCCGCTGGCCGAGCTGTTCCAGCTCTGGTGAAACGGTTTGCAGCGGGGTCAGGTAGGGAGACTCGGCCTTGGAAACCAGGGCCGCCAGCTCCGGCAGGCGTTGCAGCGAGTCGGCCAGCGCCACCAGATCGCGGGCATTGGCAGTCCCCGACCCGGCCCGACCGGTCAGGCGCTCCATATCGTAGATCTGCTTCAGCAGGATTTGCAAAGTCTGCCGCAGCGCCCCGTTTTGCACCAGCTCCTGCACCGTTGCCTGCCGCGCCCGAATCGCCTCAATCTTGAGCAAGGGCTGGAGCAGCCAGCGCCGCAGGGCGCGTCCCCCCATGGCCGTAACGCTGCGATCGAGCGCCCAGAGCAGCGAGCCGTGGAAGGTGCCATCCCGCACGGTCTGGGTAATCTCCAAGTTGCGACGGGTCTGGTGATCTAGCACCAGGTATTCCGTCAGGCTGTAGGTGCAGAGGGGCTGTAGCAGAATCGAGCTGGGGGCCTGGGGTTGGCCCAACTTGCTCAAGAGATCACCAGCCTGACCTCCTGTTTTCCAGGTGTCCTGCAAATAGTCCAGCAGCCCGCCCGCCGCCCGCACGGCCAGGGGCAGATGCTCACAGCCCATGCCCTCCAGGGACCGCACCCGAAACCGCTCCAGCAGCCGCTGCCGGGCCTCGCTAATCGTGAACGGTCCCTGGGTCCGCAGCGTGTAGCAAAACTGGCTGGGCAAACAGGTCGGCAGGTCGGTGACTCCGGTGGTGCGGTCGTGGGGCCGCAGCAGCTTGCCCAAATCAGGCGCGTTGGTGGGCAGCAGCACCTCCGAAGGCTGAAGCCGCATCAGCTCCTGGGTCAGTTGCTCCAACTGCTGGGACTGGGTCGTCAAAAACTCGCCCGTCGAGACATCGGCATAGGCCAACCCCCAGTGGTCGCCAGCCAGCACCACCGCCGCCAGAAAATTGTTGCGGCGAGCGTTCAGCATGCCTTCTTCCAGCACGGTGCCCGGCGTGATCACCCGAGTGACTTCCCGCTGCACCAGCGGTCCCTGCTTATCTGCCACGTCCTCGGTCTGGTCACAGATTGCCACCGCATAGCCGCGCTCGACCAGCAGGGCACAGTAGCGATCCAGCGCGTGGTGCGGGATGCCCGACAAAGGCACCTTACCCACCTCCTTACCGCCGTCCTTGGCCGTCAGCACTAGCTCCAGCTCGCGAGCCACGGTAATCGCATCCTGGAAAAAGGTTTCAAAAAAATCGCCTACCCGATACAGCAGCAGGGCATGGGGATACTGGTCCTTCAGCTCGACATAGTGGCGCAGCATCGGCGTCAGGTCATCCCAGTTGACCGAGCGGTGGTCGGCGTAGCGGACGGCGTGTTTGACGAGGCGGTCGGGGAGATCGCTGAGGTCGGGGAGGTGGGAGTGGGGGGATGGGGAGGTGGGGGGGTGGGGGGAGGCTGGCTGCGCTTTGGGATTGGAAGATGGTTGTGGTTCAGGGGTGAGGTCGGCGAAATCTGGCTCCAGAGAATTTGGCTCAGGAGAATCTGGCTCCAGAGAATCTGGCTCCAGAGAATTTGGCTTGGAAGAGTTTGGCTGAGGAACAGCGCGCTTAGCCATAGTTGCAGCCCATTCAGTAGCTCAAAACAGGACTCAAAGCTGGAGGACTAAACCCTGGAGTCTGCCCTCCGCAGCGGTAAGGAGTCGAATTTCTATCTTGGCGCAATTTTCTCAAATCGGAATTGGCAACGGCTGATCGAGTCGAGAAATTGTCAGCTCAAAGGGTTACTTCAAAGCGTCCCTGGCCACACTTTGGAGCGGTAGGCTGGGCGGGAACTGGCCCTCGGCCTGGATTTGCTGAATTACGGCTTCTGGCACCTGCAAATGCAGCTTTTGGCCTAGAGCCTGCACAATCAGTGCCCGATCGACTACGCCCACCACAGCTCCGGCATTCGACAAAACTGGCAGTTTGGGCAGCTGATGGGCTTCCAACTGTTGAATCGCCTCGGCTAGCGAAGCGGATTCGGTCAGGGTGGGCAGATCGTCCCAGGGCTGCACCAGACTGGCCAGCGGCTGGCGGCTCCAGAGGCTGCGCTCAATTTGACGGAGCTGTTCGACCGCCACTAGCCCCACATAGCGCCCGTCGGATTCGGCGTAATAAATCTCTGACGCTTTGCTCAGATAATCAGCCGCAAACTGCTCCAGGGTTTGATTGGCATCGACCACTTCGAACTGGCGCTGCATGATTTCACCGACCTGGATTTGCAGCATCGCCTCTTGCAGGACAATCATGCGGCGGTAGCCGCTGGCTCGACGAATCCCAAACGCCCCAAGCAGCACCAGCCAGAGAAAGCTAAATCTGAGCGTTACCAGAAATCCGGCAATGCCCAGCAGAATCGCCAGCCAGCCTAATACCTGACCGGCCTGGGCAGCATAGCACACGCCCTTAACCCGGCTGCCGGTCAACTGCCAGATCGCGGCCTTTAGCACCTGCCCTCCGTCCAGAGGCAGCCCCGGCATCATATTGAACAACGCCAGGACAAAATTGATGTTGGCCAGATCGACCAGCATGGTTTTAAGCGGCAGAGCTTCGGGCAGGCCGAGGCTGCCCAGCACCAGCAGCACAAACAGACCGAAACTAACGGCAGGCCCGGCAATGGCTACCCAAAACGCTTCGATCGGGGTTTTAGATTCCTGCTCAATTGAGGCGATGCCACCAAACGGAAACAGGGTGATTGAGTTGACCTGAATGCCCTGGGCCTGGGCCACCAAACTATGCCCCAGTTCATGTAGCAACACCGAGGCAAACAGCAGCAGCGCCATGCCGAAGCCCGTCACCCAGGTCCAGATCCCATCCAACCCCAGCCCGGCCCCAAAGAACAGGGTAAACATGGCCAGACTATAGAACCAGGTTGGATTCAGCAGAAAGGGAATGCCAAAGATTGAACCAATGCGCCAGCCAGAAGTCATAGCCTGAATTGAGCCTAGAGAGCTGCTCCTGGGATGAAAATGCCGCAGTCAAGGTTACTGAAGCATCAGAGCTTCCCACCATTCTGACCGATTTTCTCCCGCCCGTGGGGCGACACAGCCTCCGCCATTTCTACCTGGCGGCCAATTGCGGTCCAGCCTCTAGACTAGCGCTTGGTCCTATGCGTTTAATCGAGTGAGCTATCGAGTCGGCTAGTAGCCAGCCAATCCCGCTCAGCGACCTACCCTAGATACGCCTTCTAGAGTACGCCTGCGTTGCTCAGACCCAGGATCATACCAGCACCGAGAATGTGGCCAAAGCTAGCGGTAGCCAGCAGTTCGGGCAAGCCAAACCCGGTAAACATGGCAGGCATAGAGACGGGCAGCTCGGGACCAACCCCCCGTTTTTGAATGGCGTAGTAGCCGATAGCAATCGCAAACAGGTTGCAGGCAACCATGATCACTCCCACGCTGGGCGACCAGCTCACCGTGCGGCCACCCATTGTCAAAATAAGAGAGATGAATGGGGATACAGCTTGAAATAGCAAGATTCTAAGCTCCTATTGTGGATATTATGGGGTAGACAGGCTCTGGAACAGACTGTCTAGAAATCCTGGGAAACACAGAGAATTATAAAAAATCACTTAGAACAAATAAGCGATTGTTTGAAGAGTTAATCTTTTGATATAAAACTACACTTCCGGTTCAGATCCCATCCCCCCGTTTCATGCATTCCCC
>JBJTUI010000323.1:0-13924 GCA_046080625.1 Elainella sp.
TTAAGGTTTGCCCAACAATTTGGTCGTCTTCAACAACCAGAATTTTCATAGCGCCTTTGCGAAGCCAGAACTCATTGGTTTAACGAAAGCAATTTACCCTCGCTAAACCGGACCGTCCTCAGAGCAGAGTACAGCCCAAAACCTCATGCCAAGTCAGAACACAACTCCCTACTATGCTATCGCTTCGTTCGGAGTACTCCACATTCTAGCAATCAAACTTTTAACGTCAATTCTATGCTTGAGATTATGTTTCAGATAGAAAAATGTATAAACTCACGAATTTCTCACAGTTGTTTTGGCAGACTTGGAATCTAGAGCTTTCCAGCCCCTTGGCTTTGGCACTGCTGGCTATGCCGTTACGACCCCGCTGCTGCATTTGCTCCAGAGCCTGTCTGAATAGCACTGATACTGAGTCTTACTTAATACAAAGAGTAGCGTTGCGGAATAGCCGTGTAAATAGCGGTATGAATTTATCGCCTAACCCGCAGTTTATCACTTCACAGACGCAGCCTTCGGCAAGCAACAAGAAGCGGGGCGAGCTTTTCAAAGTCCGCCAAAAATCAAGGGCGAGGAATTTTGCGGCCCAGAGAGATTCGTACTTTAGTCTGACAATGTTCTGAATATGCAATCCCTTTTTAGAAAATAACGCTCACGCTTAAATTCAGTTATCTCTTCAAAATAAATTCAATTTATTTTATGTTTAACGCTCTAGAAATTAGCGGCAACGTTAGAAAACGTTGATTTTTCGTTTATTAAACTTTTTCCAATTGGATTGAAAATCTGCCACTTAGCATAAAATAGAAAAGGAGGAAGAGCAGAATGATCGCATCTTCAACCTTACAAAGCTGTAGCTAAGTAGCTGGGCTTGATTGAACCAAAATCTGCCTAACAAGCTTGAGCTTGGGGAGGAAATCATGCGAAGCAGCAAGCAGCTAGCTATGCTCTTATGGTTTGCGGTGTTGGTTATGGGTTTAATTACGCCCAAACAATAACTCCACCGGGGCACAGCTTCGGATGGTCCGTGGGCGGTTTGCAGAGTTTGATTTGAATAGTATCTTGCTGGTGGTGCTGGCTGTTTGGCTAGTTAAAATTCACATGCTGTTGCGCTGTTGGTTGCACCAAAAAGGCTTGCTAGACCGTCAGGCCAAACTCCCTATTCGGCTCCGCCTGCTCCTGCCGTTTATCATCTGTTTTGTATCATTTGAAAGAATTTCCGACTACCTACAGCGATTTTCATTCCAGTCAGCTATAGGAGGGGGTGCGGGGGCGGTGCCAGCAGGGGCGTAGCCCCTGCACCCCACTGTTAATTCGTGGTTTATTGATCTGAAAACCGCTGTAAGTATTCGGTTTGTAGCCTTGCGTATGTAATCAACACGAGGTGATCAGTATGAAGACGAGATTGTTTTCCCTGCTTGGTGCGGCTACGGTCGGCTTGAGTCTCTGCCCTTCAGCCAGCAGCTTGCCTGCTGATCCAGTTCGGTCCCCCTCGCCTACCGCTCCTGAAATCGCCATCCTGACTCAGCTGAGCCAGGCCGAAATTCACTACAACCTAGGGGTAAGTCTATATAACCAGGGCCGACTGGACGAAGCGATCGAGGAATACCGAGCAGCCCTGCGGCTCAATCCTGATTTTGCCAAAGCCCACAATGAGCTAGGCGTGGTTTTTTGGTTGCAAAATCATCTCAATCAGGCGTTCCGCGAATTCAAAACCGCCCTAGAGATCTATCCCGACGATGCAGTTGCCCATAACAATTTGGGTGCGGTTCTAGCCGAACAGGGGCAAATCGATCAGGCCATTGCTGAATACCAAACCGCGATTCGCTTGAACCCGAACTATTCAACTCCCCACAGCAACCTGGGAGATATCTTTTACAACCAGGGGCTGCTAGAGGATGCAGCCTATGAGTACGAGGCGGCGGTTCACTTGAATCCGACTGATGCCGAGTCCTACGGCTGGCTAGGGCTGGTGCTTGACCAGCAGGGGCAGCTAGATGAGGCGATTGTGAACTATAGAATCTCCCTGCGGCTTGACCCTGATAACAGCAATACGCATAACAATTTGGGAGTCGCCCTGCGTAAACAAGGCCAGATTGACGAAGCGGCTCGCGAGTATGAAATAGCGCTACAGCTCGATCCAGATAATGTCTACGCTCACGATAATTTGGGCGTTATATTGCAGAAGCACGGGCGACTTGACGCGGCGATTGCGGAATATCGAGCCGTTCTGCGGCTTGAGCCTAACGATGCCCTGGCTCAAGAGCATTTGGCCCAAGCCCTGCTCGCCCAGGGAAATCTGGCCGAAGCCATTGTCGCACTGCGTAGAGCAGCTCAGCTCTACGCGACTCAGGGTCAAAAGCAGCAGGCGAAGCAACTCTATGCCACCCTGAGAGAATGGACTAAACAAAATTACTCAACCCGGAACAAGTAGAGACAAGTAGAGAATAGCTGTAGCTGAAAACAGCTGGCATAACTGCTAGCTCGCGGCCTCCATTCCTGCTTAACCAGCCTCAGGCCGCTATCGTCATCTGGGTCAAATCGGCAGGCGTCATGTGGTCGTGCAGAACTTCACCGTCGCGGAACCAGACGATGCGCTCGGTCTGGCGGGCCACTTCGGGCTCGTGGGTCACCATCACCACGGTAATCCCGCTGGCGTTCAGCTCGGTGAAAATGTTCAGCACTTCCTGGGTGGTCTGGGAGTCGAGCGCCCCGGTCGGTTCATCGGCCAACAGCAGAACCGGACGGTTGACAATGGCGCGGGCAATCGCCACCCGCTGCTGCTGACCGCCCGAGAGCTGGTTGGGCCGGTTGTTCAGCCGGTTAGCCAGCCCCACCCGCGTCAGAGCCTCCACGGCCCGGTCGCGCCGCTCCTGATGCGAGACGCCCGCATAGACCATGGGCAGCATCACGTTCTCCACCGCAGTCAGCTGGGGCAGCAGGTGGAACTGCTGGAACACAAAACCCAGCTTGCGGTTGCGGACATGGGCCAGCTCTGGGTCTGACAGACCCGCCACATCGACGCCGTCCAGATAATAGCTGCCGGAGGTAGGCCGGTCGAGGCAGCCAATCACGTTCATGGCGGTGGATTTACCGGAGCCGGACGGCCCCATAATCGAGCAATATTCGCCCGTATTCACGATCAAATTCACGTCGTTCAGGGCTCGGACTTCCGTGTCGCCCATGCCGTAGGTTTTGAAAATGTGCTCAAGCCGGATAACGGGTTGCATGGCTGGGTTTGAATAGAGTGGATAAGCCAGACGGGAATGGCGGCCTTTAGGCGCTCCGCAGGGCAACAATCGGGTCGAGCCTAGCCGCCTGACGGGCCGGAACTACGCCAAAGAACAGGCCGATCCCGCCGGAGACACCGACCGCCAGCGCAATGGCTGGACCCGAGACGCCTGCCTTGAGCGGAGTGGTTGCGCCGATGATCGCCACACCGCCTGCGCCAATTGACGTACCCAACAGGCCGCCAATCGCCGAGAGGATAATTGCCTCGATCATGAACTGGACCAGAATGTCCTGCTGGGATGCGCCGATCGCCTTACGCAGGCCGATTTCCTGGGTGCGTTCCCGCACCGATACCAGCATGATGTTCATGATGCCGATGCCGCCGACAAACAGCGAAATCGCGGCGATGGCGGCCAGCATCAGGGTGAGGGCACCCGTGACGTTGCCGACAATTTCCAGGGCATCTTTCTGGGTGCGCACCGTGAAGTCATCTTCGTTCACCACCTTGTGGCGCAGGCGCAGCAGATTGCGCAACTGGAATTCGGCAGCGCTCACGGAAGCCTCGTCGCGGGCGTTGGCCGAGATGAAGCTGATCTCGGTGCCGTAGGGCGAGGTGCTGCCCGTGATCCGGCTCGACATCGTGGTGATTGGGATATAGACCGCGTCGTCCTGGTTGTTGCCCAAAAACGCTCCCTTCGATTCCATCACCCCGATCACCTGGAAACCAATGTTTTTGATCCGAATCTGCTGGCCAACCGGGTCGGCGCTGCCAAACAGCTTGCGGGCCACGTCTGACCCCAGCGCCACCACCTGGGTATTGCGCTGCACGTCGGTTTCGGTGAAGAAGCGGCCCTGGCTCAGGTCAAAATCCCGCACGGGCAAAAAGTCGGGCGTGGTGCCCACCACCAGCGAGTTGGTCTGGCGGTTGCCGAAGGTGAGGGGCTGCTGGGTTTGCAATTGGGGCGCGACGGCGTTCACGGTCGGCACCTGGGAGGCAATGGCTTCCGCATCTTCCAGGGTCAGGGGGCGGGGTACTTCCAGGGTGCGGCTCTGGGCTTCTTCGCTGCCCGGAATCACAAACAGGACGTTTGGCCCCAGCGATTCGAACTGCTCGGAGGCATAGCGCTGGGCTCCCTGGCCCACCCCCACCATTGTGATCACCGAAGCGTTGCCGATGATGATGCCCAGCATGGTCAGGGTGCTGCGCAGTTTGTTAGCCGTCAGGGTTTTGACGGCCATTTTAGTACTTTCGAGTAAATTCATGGTTCTCTTCTCCCTACTGCTCTTTGGGTTTGCCCCATTCCGAGTCTTTGGGAATATCGGTAAAGACGCGCTCGCCCGGATTCAGGCCCGTCAGGATCTGGGTCTGGTTGCCGACCGAGGTGCCCAGGGTGACGGCGCGAAATTCGGGCTGATTTTTGCTGTCGGGCACCAGCACGCCCGTGTCGCCGTTTTTGGTGACAATTGCTACGGTCGGCACCACAATCGCGTCGGCCATCTCCTGGCCCAGGAAGATGACATCTGTGTTCATGCCAGACAGCAGCTTGTCCTGCCCGGTTTCCAGGGCAATCCGCACCTGGAAGGAGGTGACATTCTGTTTGACGACGGCTTCTGGCGCAACTAGGCGCACCCTGCCACGAAAGGTCTGGTTAGGAAAGGCATCGGCCCGCACCTCAACCGGCTGGCCCACCCGGAGCTGCTGGATATCGACCTCGGGCACCTCGGCCAGGATTTCCAGACCTTCGGCAATCGCCACTACGGCGGTGGACGTGGCTGAAGTCACCTCCGAGGCTGATGTGGTTGGGGTGACAAAGGCTCCCTCGTCCGCAAACTTCTGGGTAACGATGCCGTTGAAGGGCGCGTAGAGGAAGGTGTCTTGCCGATTTACCTGGGCGGCTTGCAGGCTGCCTCGGGCTTCGGCTAAGTCGGCAGCGGCAGCGGCAATTTCTTCCGGGCGACTGCCGTTGCGCGACGCTTCTAGCCCGCGTTGGGCTTCTTGCAGGCTGGCCTGGAGCTGGTCAACCGTGGCTCTGGCCGTCTCGACCTCATTGCGGATCTCATCCAGACGGTCGCTAGAAATCGCGCCCTGGGCCGCCAGAGACTCGTTGCGGCCTAGCTTCTGCTGGGCCAAATTCAGGCGAGCCTCGGCTTCGTTGACGCGGGCCTGGGCCTGCTGCACCCGCGCTTCAGCCTGGGCGATGTCTTCGGGGCGGCTGCCAACTCGAGCCTGCTGGAGGCGGGCTTCGGCCCGAGCCACCCGAGCCTGGGACTGGGCCAGCTGGGCCTGGGCATCATCGTTTTCCATCCGGGCAATCAGCTGCCCTTTAGTCACCCGGTCGCCCTGCTGCACAAACAGCTCGGCCAGCAGGCCAGGATTCTTGGGGCTGAGGTTGACGGTCTGGATTGGCTGCACCGTGCCGCTGGCCGTAATTCGCACTTGCAGCGGCTGGGCCTCGACCGGAACGGTCATCGTGGCCAAATCAATCGGAGCGGAACGCCGCTGGATCACACCGTAGGTGACAGCGCCGGTTCCCACCACACCTGCCGCCAGGAGGCTGAGCAGCCAGGGGTTGAGCTTGTTTTTACCCATCAAAGACGAATGCGTGGTCATGGTTGCAGAATGGTGGCAGAAAAAGGGTATGGAGTCAGGAATAGGAGGCCAAAACTACTCAGGTGAAGGCTGAAACGGGGCAAGGCAAGGGGCCAGAGCGAACCGGATAGACTCGGTCAGAACAGGGGGCAGGTCAGGATTTGCTCACGGTTGCTCGGGATTGCTCAGGGATAGATTTCTTGCTGAAGTCGCTGCTTTTGCTCGAGCTCCCAGCGCTCGTCGAGTCGCGGCATTTCTCGTTCCAAAAAAGCATGGATGTCGCGCATTTCCTGCAACCGCTGCTGCTGCCGCGCTGGAGCGTGTTTCAACAAATCCAGCCCTTTTTCGGCCAGCTCTCGAAACGCAGTGATCTGGGCTATGCGCTGCTTGGTCATTTGGGACCAGGCGTTGGGTTTGATCTGGAAATAGTCGCGCCGCTCTCCCGGCAGGCTGACCCGCTCAATCAGTCCGATTTGAATCAGCATCCGGGTCATGGTGCTAATCGAGCCTTTGCTGGCTTGCAGCACCTCGGCCAGCTCGCTATGGGACTGCTGGGGCGGGTTGGAGATCAACAGCCAGCCAAAAATTCGGCCAGACATCCGGGGCAGGCCCGCCAGTTCAAACATCAGGCCCACTTCTTCTACAAAATGCATTTGCTCAAACGATTGACTCACGGTTTGATTTGCAGCCCGCTCCGAGACACCCATCGAACCTTTACTCACCGAATTGTTAACATTACTTAACTCTAATACTAGCATATTCTAAATTTTCAGTAATCATTGAACAAGCTAAACAAAAAAATAGAGTGGTTCCGATGCGGCTAGAGTCATCGACGGTCTCAGGGGACAGCCGGTTAACCAGGTTCAGTAAGCCAGAGGGGCTACCAATCTCTCTTCAGTCTAGCCAGCCCCTCTAGCCCTGCCTTCATCCAGGTGGTTGATTCTGGCTACTCCGCCTCGGCAATCCTGATCACCTCCGAGTCCGAATCTGCGCCCGAGGCCAATTTTGCTGGGCCGCCCACCAGCCCCATCGCAATCGCATCCATTACCCGCGCCACGGGCAGCACCTCCAGGTCTGGAACCAGAGCCGCCACGGTCGCCGCCTGACTCGCCGGAACAATTGCCCGCTTGAACCCGAGTTTGGCTGCCTCCTTCAACCGCAGCTCCAGCTGGGCCACGGGCCGCACCTGTCCCCCCAGTCCGACTTCGCCGATCAGCACCATGGTGGGATCTACCATCCGGTCGCGGAAGCTGGCGGCCACGGCCACGGCTACGCCTAGGTCGGCAGCTGGTTCCGCCACGTTCAGCCCGCCCGACGAGGCCACATAGGCATCCAGCTTGGACAGCGGAATCCCGACCCGCTTCTCCAACACAGCCAGGATTTGCAGCAGCCGGTTGTATTCAATCCCGGTAGTGGAACGGCGCGGCGAGGGGTAGCTGGTGGGGCTGACCAATGCCTGAAGCTCCACCAAGAGCGGGCGGGTCCCTTCGCAGGCCACAATCGTGGCGGTTCCCGGCGTCTCCTCATCCCGGTTGCCCAAAAACAGGGCCGAGGGGTTCAGCACCTCTTCCAGGCCGCCGTCTGCCATTTCAAACACGCCCAGCTCGTGGGTTGCGCCAAACCGATTTTTCACCGAGCGCAGCAGCCGGTGACTGGCGAACCGGTCGCCTTCAAAATACAGCACCGTATCGACCAGATGCTCTAGCACCTTGGGGCCAGCAATCGCGCCTTCTTTGGTGACATGGCCGACGATAAACAGGGTAATGTGTTCGCGCTTGGCCACCTGCATCAGGGCCGAGGTACATTCCCGCACCTGGGCCACCGAGCCGGGAGCCGAGTTGAGGGCCGCAAAATAGAGCGCCTGGATACTGTCGATTACCGCCACCTGGGGCCGCAGCGACTCCAGCTCCCGCACCACCGCCTCCAAATCGGTTTCCGGCATCAGATACAGGCCCGCGTCGGGCTCGACCGCTTCGCCCGGCTTTGACTGACCCTGCTGCTGACCCGACCCGTTTGATGTGCCAATTCCCAGCCGCTGGGAGCGCAGCTTCACCTGCTGGCCCGACTCCTCGGCGCAGACATAGAGCATGCGATATTGGGCCGCCAGTCGGTTGGCGGTTTGCAGCAGCAGGGTCGATTTGCCGATGCCCGGATCGCCGCCGATCAGCACCAGCGAGCCGGGGACGATGCCGCCGCCCAGCACCCGATCCAGTTCGCTGTAGCCGGAGGGCAATCGGGTCTGGGGATGGTCGGTGATCTGGTTTAGCGTCAGGGCGGCAAGCGGCTGGGGGGGAGTCTGGGTGGCGGTGCGGGTTTTGGTGGCGGTGCGGGCCGCAGCTAGGGGCGTGACGCGGCTGGCTGCCGGAGCCACAACCTGTTCGACCAGAGAATTCCACTCGCCGCAGGCCGAACATTTCCCCAAAAATTTAGGAAACTCGGCCCCACATTGATTACAAACATAAAGCGATCGAGGTTTCGGCATTTTGAAAAAGATTGAACTAAGTTAAGACCTGGACGAAATCCGGGTGAATCAACAGCGGATTGAGGCGATTCTTAAGAAACTTGGAAATGTAGCTATAACGGGGAGTTTGGCGCTCGATCTCCCGTTAATTAGGCTAATATCTTTAATGATAAAGTGACGAAAATTAACGAAGAAAAACAACTTTAAGACTTTAAGGAGTGTGAATGGAAAGTCATAAAGAGAAAATTCTAGTTGTCGATGACGAGGCCAGCATTCGGCGAATTCTAGAAACCCGCCTCTCCATGATTGGCTACGATGTCGTCACCGCTGCCGACGGCGAAGAAGCCCTGGAAACCTTCCGCAACGCCAACCCGGATCTGGTCGTGCTCGACGTGATGATGCCCAAGCTGGACGGCTATGGCGTCTGTCAGGAGCTGCGCAAAGAATCAGATGTACCCATTATTATGCTAACGGCCCTGGGCGATGTCGCCGACCGGATTACCGGCCTGGAGTTGGGAGCCGATGACTACGTGGTCAAGCCCTTCTCGCCCAAAGAGCTGGAAGCCCGAATTCGCTCCGTTCTGCGCCGCGTCGAAAAAGTCGGCACCTCGGGCATCCCCAGCTCCGGCGTCATCCACATCAACAGCATTCGGATCGATACCAACAAGCGTCAGGTCTACAAGGGCGATGAGCGCATCCGTCTGACCGGCATGGAGTTCAGCCTGCTAGAGCTGCTGGTGGGCCGCTCGGGCGAACCCTTCTCTCGCTCCGAAATTCTGCAGGAGGTCTGGGGCTACACGCCGGAGCGCCATGTGGATACTCGCGTTGTAGACGTGCATATCTCGCGGCTCAGGGCCAAGCTGGAAGACGACCCCAGCAACCCGGAGCTGATCTTGACGGCGCGCGGCACGGGCTACCTGTTCCAGCGAATCATTCCCCCTGGTGAAACCGAGTAGGAGCCGCTAGAGAAACCGCCAAGTTAAACGCCAAAC
Organism: Elainella sp.; assembly: GCA_046080625.1. Taxonomy (GTDB): domain Bacteria; phylum Cyanobacteriota; class Cyanobacteriia; order Elainellales; family Elainellaceae; genus Elainella. The sequence goes on from JBJTUI010000323.1 coordinate 9,269, forward strand.
TGAGCACCAAACCAAACGTCAAACAAATACCGAAGAAATTTGATCGCCAAATCAGTGGGTGGAATTGCTCATCTTTCGGTCTAGGGGGAGAGTCCATCTGATAAAATTTGTGAGGTTTCTATCACTTTGATCAATGGGATCGACTCAGGCAAGGATTGCAATTGATGCGATGGGGGGAGACCACGCTCCCACGGAGATCGTAGTTGGCGCGATTAGGGCACAGGCAGAGCTGGGGGTGCAGGCCATCTTGGTGGGAGACCCCCGGCCAATCGAAGCCATCCTGAAGCAGCACAACGCCCTGGGGCAGCTGGAAGTGGTTCCCGCCGAAGGGATTGTCGAAATGCATGAGGAGCCGCTGGGAGCGCTGCGACGCAAACCCAAAGCGTCGATTAATGTGGCCATGATGCTGGTGAAGCAGGGCAAAGCCGATGCGGTGGTGTCGGCGGGCCATTCGGGCGCGGCCATGGCGGCGGCGCTGCTCAGGTTGGGGCGGCTGCCGGGTATTGACCGTCCGGCGATTGGAGCTGTGTTCCCAACGATTCTGGCGGGCAAGCAGGTGCTGGTGCTAGATGTGGGTGCCAATGTAGACTGTCGGCCCAAGTTTCTGGAGCAGTTTGCCGTGATGGGCACGATCTACTCGCGCTACGTGCTGGGCGTCGAAAACCCGCAGGTGGGTCTGCTCAACATCGGTGAAGAGCCTTCTAAGGGCAACGAACTCGCCCTCAAAACCCATCAGCTCCTACAAGAAAACTCGCGGGTTTCGTTTGTCGGCAACGCCGAGGGGCGGGACGTGCTGTCGGGCCAGTTTGATGTGGTGGTCTGCGATGGCTTTGTCGGCAACGTGCTGCTCAAGTTTGCTGAGGCCGTGGGCGGTGTGCTGCTGAATATTCTGAAAGAAGAACTGCCCCAGGGCTGGCGTGGCAAGCTGGGAACGCTGCTGCTCAAGCCCAACCTGCGCAAGATCAAACAGCGGATCGACCATGCTGAACATGGCGGCGGGCTGCTGCTGGGAGTAGACGGAATTTGCATCATCGGCCACGGCAGTTCCCAGGCTCCGACGATCTTCAACGCCGTGCGGTTGGCCAAGGAGGCGGTAGATCACCAGGTGCTGGCTCGGATTCAGTCCCAGTACACCGCAGCTATGGCTGCTGAATCTAGAACAGCTGCTGAATCTAGAACAGCCGACGCCGCTTCAGACGGAGAATGACGGGACATGCCACACCTATCGGGAATTGCCATCACTGGCAGCGGTTCTGCCGTGCCTGCCCAAGCCCTCGACAATGCGGGCGTCAGCCAGCTCGTAGACACCTCTGACGACTGGATCTCGACGCGCACCGGCATCAGACAGCGCCATTTGGCCCAGCCCGATCAGTCGCTTCGCACAATCGCGGCCCAGGCGGCCCGTCAGGCCCTCGACATGGCCCAGCTCGCCGCCACCGAGGTCGATCTGATCATTCTGGCCACCTCTACGCCTGACGATCTGTTTGGCACGGCGGCCCAGATCCAGGCCGAGCTAGGAGCCACCAAGGCGGTAGCGTTTGACCTGACGGCAGCCTGCTCGGGCTTTGTGTTTGGCCTGGTGACGGCGGCCCAGTTTGTTCGCACCGGAGCCTACCAGACCGTGCTGCTGATTGGGGCAGATGTCCTGTCCCGCTGGGTGGATTGGACGGATCGCCGTACTTGCATTTTGTTCGGCGATGGGGCGGGGGCTGTGGTAATCCGGTCCAACCCTGAAGATGGCCTGCTGGGGTTTGAGCTACGCACCGACGGCAGCCAGAACGATTGTCTGACCCTGGCTTTTCAACCCCAGCCCAGGGATTTGGTAAACGGAATTAGCGTCGGCCAGGGAGACTTCCAGCCGATTTACATGAACGGCCAGGAAGTCTATCGGTTTGCGGTCAAGAAGGTGCCGGAAGTGATCGAAAAAGCCCTGTTCCGCGCCCAGCTTGGGGTTGAGCAGGTAGACTGGCTGTTGCTACACCAGGCCAACCAGCGAATTCTGGACGCGGTGGCTGAGCGGTTGGGTATTCCTACTCACAAAGTGATCAGCAACATGGGAAAATATGGCAATACTTCTGCGGCGTCGATCCCGCTGGCGCTTGATCAGGTGGTGCGAACTGGTCAGATCAAACCGGGTGATGTGATTGTGGCCTCTGGGTTTGGGGCCGGTCTGACCTGGGGAGCAGCGGTGTTTCGGTGGGGCTAGGACAGCTGTGGCCTGTACCAGATCAAATTCTGGAATAGGGCAGAGTACCGATTAAGGGCCAACCCAGTAGAATCTGGAACAATTTAATCGCCTTCCTTCACGATCGATCCGACAGGGCGAGTCAGACCCGCTCCGAGATTTTCGTGGGAATTATCCTGACGAATTTTCGAGCAGGCATTAAACAGTTAGGAGTAGAACGGCTCAATGACGAAAACAGCATGGGTTTTTCCCGGACAGGGATCGCAAGCAATTGGCATGGGTGCAGATCTGTATAGCTTGCCGGACGCGCAGGCCAAGTTTGAGCAGGCGGCTCAAATTCTGGGCTGGTCGGTTCCCGAACTCTGCCAGGATCTCGAAGATCGGGTGTCGCGGACGCTATACACCCAACCCTGCCTCTACGTGATCGAATCAATTTTGGTGGATCTGCTGCGGATGCGCGGCGAGCGTCCCGATCTGGTGGCTGGCCACAGCCTGGGCGAATATGTCGCCCTCTATGCCGCTGGCGTATTTGACTTCGAGGCTGGACTGCAGCTTGTCAAGCGCCGGGCCGAGCTGATGGATGCGGCCTCAGACGGCGTGATGGCTGCCCTGCTGGGCTTTGACCGGGTTCAGCTCGAAGCTCAAATTGCCCAGACGCCAGATGTGGTGTTGGCCAACGACAACAACAGCGGTCAAGTGGTGATTTCGGGTAGCGTCGAGGCCGTGGACCAGATTCTAGCCTCTGTCAAATCCAAGCGCGCCCTGAAGCTGAACGTCAGTGGAGCCTTTCACTCGCCCCTGATGGCCGCTGCCGCCGCCGAATTCCAGCCCGTGCTCGACTCGATCGAATTCCGTCCGGCAGAGATCCCGGTACTCTCCAACACCGATCCCCTGCCCACCGTTAACGCTGCCTCGTTGAAACAACGGCTGGCTGAACAGATGACTGGCTCGGTGCGCTGGCGCGAAATCAGCCTCCAGCTGACCGAACAGGGCATGGAGCGCGTCATTGAAGTTGGCCCCGGCAAGGTGCTCACCGGCATCATCAAACGCACCTGCCCCAGCCTCACTCTGCAAAACGTTACCAGTCTGGCCGACCTGCCTAGTCCGGTGTTGGTCTAGAGCCCGCAGCAATTCAAGCTTTTATAGCAGGCAGGTGTCTTTAGAACCCTGCCTGTTTTTTATGCCTGATCCAGCCGCCAGAGACGATCCGGATTGTTTCGGTCTGGTTCTGTATAGCTGAATAATCAGGAGCCGAGTGGTTTGGCTACAGCCGCGCTGTAGAACAATCACGCTATAGAACGATGAAGTAGCACCATGAAGCCATTGCCTACTTTCACCCTACTTCGAGGAATTGGATGCTGGGGCAGCGGGTTGCTGCTGCTTTATTTGGTATGGATGTATCTATACCCGGACTGGACCCAGATCTTCACCCTCCGCCTCTATCTAGAAGTTCTGGCAGTTTTACTTTCTACACCGCTGTTCTGGCTGTTTCTGGGGCTGGCTGCTGTCGGCCATTGGGCAACCAGGCGACAGGTCAAACATCAGCCCCGGCCTCAGCAGGCGCAAAAACAGCTGCAAAAAGTTGGCGCGGTTTCATCAGGAGCAGCGGAACAATCGAGCCTACTGGTTTCAGACCGGCCTGCTCGCACGGTTTTTCAAAAAGTCCTTCAGGCAGATGTCGCTACAAATCAGAAGCTTGAGCTGCTGGAATGGGCAATCCAAAGCAGCCAAAAGGTGGAGTTCGACTATGAAAACCGCTATGGGGCCAGAAGCCACCGTCTAGTAATCCCGATCGAATTCAAAATTGTAGGCCAGGCGATATGCTTGGCCGGATACTGTCGGTTCAGCAAAGCCAAGCGGGTGTTTGCGATCCAGCGCATGACCAACATCAGCTTGATCGCAGCCAGCCAGGCGGACCAGGGATTGTTGCCCGACGCTCAAGATTCACTGTTAGATTCTACGGAGCAAGTTACCGCCAACCTGCGGCCATTCCTTAAATATTATGTGGATGAGCTGGAGAAAATTGCCAGCCTGGAGTGGCACAATCGCGACACTCTGGTAGAAATCCAGAACGAGCTAAACTTCCGAACCCGCAAGAAAGCCCGCGAGCTGCGAGAGCGCATTGCCAAGCGATTGACCGAGCTGCAAAGGATTGCGCGGCCATCGACCAGGATGTCAAGCAAAGGCTGAGCCTGTTTGTCCCATCCGGCCCGCCAGCAGTCCCGCAACTGCCTGAGCAACCTCTGCTGCAACTGCTCCGGATTGCGGGACGGCGGCTTGTCATGCACGGGTGAACGAAAAAAAGGGCGGGGAAGGAGAAAAGGGCGTAATGTCAGACAAGAAAGAACGTCGAGGAACTACGCCGAATGCAATCAGAGTCTATCGTAAGCGAGCAATTGAAAGGACTAGCACAGTTTTCGGCAGCAGCGCAGAGCGCGGAAGCCTATGTAGAAGAGTTCAGCCAAACTTGG
>JBJTUI010000324.1:0-3950 GCA_046080625.1 Elainella sp.
CCCGACAAAATTTGTCGGGTATGTTTGACGGGGTAAATTCCCTGTGATACGATGCTTCGCTAATGGGTGGGAAATCAATGGAAACAACCTGAACCGCTGGCCCAGACTCGATTTGGTGTTAAGTCGCCAAGCTTGCCTCCCGATCTCAACGCTGATTCTTAACACTGATACCAACGACATTACCCCGCGAAGCTGAACAAGAAGGATCTCTCTATGACCCAGGCAATTACTCCCACCTGTTCTCGGACTGCCACCTTCACCGGCCTGAAGTGCAAGGAGTGCGGTGCCGAATACGAAGCCAAGGCCGTGCATGTCTGCGAAGAATGCTTTGGCCCCCTGGAAGTGGTGTATGACTATGACACCCTGCGCCAAACCGTCAGCCGGGAAACCATCCAGGCTGGCCCCAATTCGATCTGGCGCTACCGGGCCTTTCTGCCGGTTGAAACCGACCAGCCCATCGATGTTGGTACCGGCATGACGCCCCTGCTGCAAGCAAATCGGCTGGCGCGTCGTCTGGGCTTGAAAAAGCTTTACATCAAAAACGATGCGGTCAACATGCCCACCCTCAGCTTCAAAGATCGGGTGGTGTCGGTTGCTCTGACTCGGGCTCGCGAGCTGGGCTTCTCAACCGTGTCCTGCGCCAGCACCGGCAATTTGGCCAACTCCACCGCCGCCATCGCCGCCCATGCTGGACTCGACTGCTGTGTCTTCATCCCCTCTGATCTGGAAGCCGGGAAAGTCCTGGGCACCCTGATCTACGCGCCCACCGTGATGGCCGTTCACGGCAACTACGACCAGGTAAACCGGCTCTGCTCAGAAGTCGCCAACACCCACGGCTGGGGCTTCGTCAATATCAACCTGCGGCCCTACTATTCCGAAGGCTCTAAAACCCTGGGCTATGAAGTGGCCGAACAGCTAGGCTGGCAGCTGCCCGACCATATCGTCGCGCCTCTAGCCTCCGGCTCGCTGTTCACCAAGATCTATAAAGGCTTCCAGGAATTCGTCAAAGTCGGCTTGGTGGATGAAAAGCCCGTGCGGTTTAGCGGGGCTCAAGCTGAAGGCTGCTCGCCAATTGCCCAAGCGTTCCGGGAAGGCCGCGATTTTATCTCACCCGTCAAGCCCAGCACGATCGCCAAGTCGATTGCGATTGGCAACCCGGCAGACGGCGTCTATGCCCTCGATATCGCCCATAAAACTAACGGCAACATTGAGTCGGTCAACGACCAGGAAATTGTTGAAGGCATCAAGCTGCTGGCTGAAACCGAAGGCATCTTCACCGAAACCGCAGGCGGCACCACAATTGCCGTGCTGAAGAAGCTGGTCGAGGCAGGCAAAATCAACCCCGACGAAACCACCGTGGTCTACATCACCGGCAACGGCCTCAAGACCCAGGAGGCTGTACAGGGCTACATCGGTGAACCGCTGACGATTGAGCCGAAGCTAGAGAGCTTTGAACGGGCTCTGGAGCGGGCCCAAACCCTTGACCGGCTGGAATGGCAGCAGGTTCTGGTCTAGGACAGTTCTTTTGGCAGCAGGGGCTGGAATCCTGCGCCTGCTGCTGCCCTGGTTTTATTCATCTATCCCGTGACTTCTTCTATGTCTGTCAAAGTCCTGATTCCCACCCCTCTCCAAAAATTCACCCGCGACCAGTCCACGATTGAGTGCGAAGGGGGCAGCATTTCTGAACTGCTCGATGCGCTGGAGCAAGATTTTCCAGGCATCAAAGCCCGCCTTTGCGACGAGCAGGGCAATTTGCGCCGGTTTATCAACTTCTATGTCAACAGTGAAGACATCCGCTTTTTGGACGGAGCCAATACGCCCCTGAATGCGGGCGATGAAGTCAGCATCGTGCCTGCCGTGGCGGGCGGTTGAGCGGCTCGCGCTTCAAAACATCCGGTCAAGGCATTTCCGGTCCTAAACTGTTCATCTAGGCGGTATTCTAGGTATAGGGTCGCTGCTGGCCCGATCTAGCTTGCCAGAGAGTTGCTTACCCTAGTTTGATTAAACCCATGTCAGACGAAACCACACCCAGCTCCGAATCCCAGGCCGAGGCACCCGCCGCAGAGGCTAAGCCTGCCAAAGCGCCTAAAAAGGAAAAACCGCCTGCCGTCGAAGATAAACCCTTCGCTGACTTCATCACTCAGGATTTTTTGCCTGCCCTGAAGCAAACCCTGGCCAAGGTGGGTATTCCCGATGCTGACCTGGAGTTCGGTAAGGCCAAACTGTCCGGTGCTGCTAGCGGCGAAGAATTCTGGCAGGTGACGGGGCGCTTCAAAAACGGCCAGCGCCAGTTCAATATTATTTTCTCCAAGGAAGATATTCAGGCAGCCAAGTTCTTTACCTGGGCCGACAATGGAGCCCAGCCCACGGTGCTGGAATCGTTCATGATCGACGAACGCAAGGTCGGTCTGGACCTGCTGCTGCTCTACACGGTGCAGCGTCTCAACGGTCAGAAATGGCTGGTGATGAACTAAAAGCTGTGAGCAGCGCCAAGCCTGAAAGCCATAGTCAATAAAACTAAAATAAATCAAATAAAAAGCGTGGGGCAAAATCCTCACGCTTTCTTGCTATTTTTCTTACTGCCTATTTTGGGATACCAAAGAGACGATTTGCCCAGCGCTAACGCTCCAGGCGGGAACTGCTGAGTCTGAGGCGAATGTTATAGTGGCCTGTTTCGCCAGCCCGGTAGGAATTGGCTAACACGGTGTAAACCCCATCTGCGGGCAGAGCCGCTACCAGTCGGGCATTGGAGCCGCCACCACCGTCATCGTCGTGGGCCAGATCCTGGCCATCGGGGCCGAGCAGAATCAGGTAGGGATCAACCTCACTACTGGTCATGTCGATCTCAATCTGCTGCCCGGCTTTGCCCTCGAAGGTGTAGGCATTGAAATAGCTGCGATCTGCCGGATGAACGCCGCTGTTGGCACTCAGGAGACCATCTACCGGTCGGTTGGGCGCAATTCGCTCTGCCGGATGATTGCCGAGCATAGAGGGGTTTTGGGCCGTTCGAGGCGCAGTGCCATCCCGCACGGTAGCCAAGAACATTTCCACCTGATCGATCGCGATCGCAAACCCAATCCCGATGTTGCCGCCAGCTCCACGCGGTGCAAAAATCTGGCTATTCACCCCAATCAGCTGACCCTGGCTGTTGAGCAGCGGCCCGCCAGAGTTGCCGGGGTTGATGGCCGTGTCGGTCTGGATCAGCCCCCGCTCGGTGTCAATCCGGCTGACAATCCCAGTTGTGAAGGTGCCCTGGAACTGCCCGAACGGGTTGCCAATCGCGAAGGCCCGCTGGCCAACGGCAACCGAATTGGGCGGCGCAATCGGAATAGTGGGCAGATCCCGCTGTCCTCGTACCTGCACAGCCGCCAGATCGAGGGCATCTTCACCAAAGGCAACTACCTCGCCGTCCAGTTTGGTGCCATCTGGCAAAATCACTTTGACTGTTTGGAAACCACCCACAACGTGAGCATTCGTCAAAATCAAGCCATCTGGGTCAATGATGATGCCGCTCCCGGTGCCATCGCCCGCCTGGATCGAAACCACGGCTGGGCTGGCATCTCGATAGACTCGGACGTTGACGTCTTCTTCGGCATCCTGGGCCAGGGCCGGACGAGGAGCTTGCCCCAGTCTGGTCAGATTCAGCAATTCTACCGGCGAGGCAGCGTTGAGCAGGTTGAGGGTAAGCGCAGCAGCAATCACGGTCAGCCCCGAATAGAACTTGGAGGCAGTAAAACCGGAAACTGAAGAACGAGGGAGGTTGTTCATGCTGTAACAGTGGTTTGACTTGTGTGCGAGGATTGAACCCAGACGGATAGCCCTAGAGGCGTGAAGATGAATTCCTGTCTCCATTACAGCCTGGAATCACCCAGTGCTGTCAATAGGCTAAATCTTAGATGATTCTAGAATATTGCCCGCCTGAGCTGCGGTTAACCCGTAATGCCACGGAA
>JBJTUI010000325.1:0-5049 GCA_046080625.1 Elainella sp.
ATCTACAGCGCCCAGTGGGCCTTGTCTACCGACATTGTCAACAGCACCTTTGTCAGCAACAGCGCCGGACTGGAAGGCGGCGCGATTTTCCAATCTAATAAGCCGATCACGGTGAAGAATTCGCTGTTCCATAACAACTCGGCCCGACGCGGCAGCACTCGCAACGTGAATCGCCAGCTGGAGGAAGGCGGCGGCAATTTCCAGTCGCCCGGCAGCCCTGGAGATCTAAAAGTTACCGCCAACACCCGAATCGCCAACCTCAACCTGGGTCCCCTGCGCAACAACGGCGGCGATCTGCTCACCCATGCCCTGCTGCCCAACAGTCCGGCGATCAATGCGGGGGTCAGCGGAGCCCCGGCCACCGACGGTCGCGGCTTTCGACGGGATGCCCGTCCTGACTCGGGGGCCTTCGAGTTTGGCGGCACGGCGGCCCCTCTACCCCCGCCTGCTCCGATTCCGCCAATTACCGGCACGGGTGCGGGGGATAACCTGGTCGGCACCTCCGGCAACGACGTGATCCTGGCCAGCTTTGGCGACGATCTGATCACGGGCGGGCTGGGGGCCGACAGGATGTCAGGCGAAGAGGGGGCTGACCGATTTCTCTATCGGGGCGCTTCCCAACAGGGAGCGTTTGCCCAATCGCGCCTGAATGCCCCAGACCAGATCACCGATTTCGACGCCAGCACGGGCGACCGCATCCAGCTCGACTACGACAACAACCTGGCAACCGCCAACCTGCCCAGGGGCCTGTTTAATGCGGGTTCGGTGCGCGGGGTCAACTTGCTGAATGCCGTTAAGTCGGCCTACGCAGACAAAACACCGCAAAATCGCGGACGCCAAACCCTGAGAGCGAATGAGGCGGTGCTGCTGGAATGGAAGGGTGGCGTATATCTGGCGGTGAACGATAACCAGGCAGGCTACAATACCAGTCGCGATCTGCTGATGAATCTAACCGGGATGGCAGCCGTGAATCAGCGCCGAGACGGAGCGATAACGGTGACGGATCTGTTCATCTAGTTGCGGAAACGGACTGGGAGAGCGGCAACCTAGTTCAGGTAGAGTTAAAAAGGCACCTCGCTCCGGAGCTGCATCGCCTCCTGGCGATGGGGATGGATGAACTCCAGAGTTTTGGCGTGCAGATGTAGGCGGACAGGGGAACCCGTTCCATAGAGCCGGTCGCCCCAGATCGGCGCGTTCAGTCCCTGGGGATGGGCACAGTGGACCCGCAGCTGGTGAGTGCGTCCGGTGAGGGGCATTAGCTCCAGCCGGGTCAGGTTGTGATCGGGCAGGCGTTCTAGCAGCCGAAACTCCGTCTGGCTGGGTTTGCCCCGCTGCCAGTCTACTTTCTGGTAGGGGCGATCGGCGGGGTCGGCCCAGAGCGGCAAATCGATTCGGCCCTGTACGGCAACCACTGATCCTAACAGCAGCGCCTCATAGAGCTTATGGACCTGTCGTTGCTGAAATTGCTGGCTGAGCAAGCGCTGGGTCTGACGGTCGCGGGCCAGCAGCAGCAGCCCGGAGGTGTCCTGGTCGAGGCGATGCAATGGCCAGACGGGTCCCAGCGCGTTCAGGCGAGTCACGACGCTATCCTGACCCAGGACAGACCGGCCCGGCACCGACAGCAATCCGGCAGGTTTGTCGATTGCCAGCAGCCAGTCGTCCTCATACAGAATCGGCAGATCGGGTGGGGCCAAACCCGAGAGCAAAAAGCCCAGCAGCGGCTGACAGCGCTCCTCACAGGCGGCGTAGAACTCGCCCACCATCCGGCCCGGCTCCGGACGGCCCCACCAGAATTCGGCCAGCGTCAAGGGTTTCCAGCCGTTGAGGGCGGCCCAGTGCAGCAGTTTGGGGGCACAGCAGTCGCCCGTCCCGGTGGGCAGACCGCTCCGTCCCGTGCCTAGCACCAGGTCCGCCAGCGAGGCCGAAGCTCCGGCGAAATTGCTGAGGCGGTAGGTCGCGTGCATCTGGGCCTGAAGCTGGCGCGAGAGTTGGCGACGCTCTTGTTTGAGCGAACGGATCTGGGCCTCAATCTGCTCGACCTGCTGCTGCAAGGGCTGGAGAATCAGCTGCCACTGCTGTTTGAGGCGACGACGGGCGATGCCGTCCTGCTGGCTCTGGCGATCTAATGCGGCCAGCGCGGTTTGCAGTTCCGGGCCATCCAGGATTTTACTGAGCTGCTGGCGCTGCTGCTGGCGCACCTGTCTGGCCTGCTGCTGGTTCAAACTCAGGCGATTCAGCGCTTCGTCAAACTGCTGTTTCAGCCTCTGGTACTGCTGCCGTTCAGGGCGCTGCTGTAACGAAAGCAGCAGTTGCTTGATGTGATCCAACTGCCGCAGAGTTTGGGCTTCCTCTGCCGCAAGCTGCACCGGATCTGAAATCGGCGGTACCCAGCCTGCCGCCTGATGCCCGTTCAGCAATCCTGAGAAAGCCTTCAGCACCGCCAGCCCGCCCGCAGTTTGCACCAGCAGCACCCCATACATCTTGCCTTCCTGGCTGTAGGGAGAATCTGGGCCAGTCTCCGCCAGCTGTCGCATCAGCCCTTCGGCAATCTGCTCCCCAAATCGGGTGCGAGGCAGCCTCAGCCGTTCGCCTGTGCGGGGACAGCAACCCTCATACCAGTAGGAGCCCTCCCGGCTGGCAACAATGTCCCAGTCCGCACCATCGAGTCCGAAGGTTCCTAGAGGGTGGAGCAGGCCATCTGCTGGCTTACTGGTGGGTTTACCGAATGATTTACTGACTGGTTCGCCAACTCGTTCTCCAAATAGTTCACTCATGGGTGACGTGACCGGCTACTGACCATCTATCGCGATCGCTCGTACAGCAGCGACCGGTAGCCCCAACGCCTCAGCCACCTGCTCAACCGATAGCCCCAGGGCCAACAGTCGCGGCACCGAGTCCCGCAGGGTTTGTTCGGCCTGTTCGGCTCGCTGTTCGGCCTGTTCGGCCCGCTCAGCCAACTCTACAGAACTCAAAAACCGCTGGCCGTCGGGGCCATATAGCCCCAGCTCAGTTCTGGGCTGCCACTCAAACCGAATTCCCAAACGCGGACTGACCCAACCGGCCATTGAGGCAGTGGGTACCAGAGCGCCCCCATGCCGCTGCCAGCCCTCCAGAGTCAATTCATCCGGGTCGTAGATGTAATATTCCTCCACGCCATACCGCTCATAGAACTGAAACTTGAACTGCATCGCCTCAATGCCCTCAGGGGTTTTGTTGCTGGCCGACAGCACTTCAAACACTACCTGAGCCGGAATCTGATTCTCCTTCCACTGCTGATACGATCGCCGCCAGCCCTTGGGCCGTCCAAACGCCAGCATCACATCAGGAGCCTGCCGGGGCGCAGGCGGCACATCCACCTGAATCGGATACCAGAACAGGTCGGCGGCAATGAACACATCCGGCTGATCGGCAAACAGAATCTCCAGATTCTCCTTAATCATGACGAGCCAGCGGTATTGCTCTGTGCTTTCTGACATGGGTTCACCGTCGCCGGAGGGATAGAGCAGCTCTTCATTCAGGTCAAGGGAAATGCTCATCGTCAACACCTGGAATAAAGGATTAGCGGCCAGACTCTTAAAATGTCAGGTTATATTCAGGGCTACCCGCTGCTGTAACTTCAGGGCATTTTGGGCCAGCGTTTCCTGCATCGCGTCAAGCTGCTGCAATTGCCCCTGCACCTGGGCCAGCTGCTTTTTAGCCTGCACCTTGCGCTCCAGCGCCGCCCGGGCCAGATCTTCCCGATTGCGCTTCAGGGCTTCCTGGGCCACCCGCTGCCAGCTTGCGATCTCGGCCTCGGCCTGTTTGATCTGGGTTTCGAGCTGGCCCCGCACCCGCGCCGCATTGTCAAACGCCTGGGTAAACAGCGTCATCGCCTCGACCGGATTGCCGCTATCTGACGCCACATCGACCAGCTGGCGAGAGTCAAACGGATTGAGCGTCCCTAGGCCGACGCCGTAGTCGTTGAGCTGCTGGCTCTCGTTCTTGCCAACCTTGCACCAGGTAGCAAAATGTTCGCAGTTGTTCGTCAACAGCGCATATTGCTGTTCTCCTAACCGGCTCTCGGCCCGTTCCACCACCACATCCGGCAGGTAGGAAACCGGGTAGGATTTAACGTAAACCGGATTACCCCGAGCAAACGTCGCCATCGTTGTGCGGGCAATCGTCGCGATTTCGCCGCCTTTATAGTAGTGGATCACCGTTCCGTCACCACAGTCGATCCCGTGGTGTTCGTAGGCCCCTTCCATGTTGATGAGGGGTCGCATTACGTAGATTTGATCGCCTCGTGCCATTGGGGGGTGGGGGAGGTGGGGAGGTGGGGGAGGTGGGGGAGGTGGGGGAGGTGGAAAACTACCCCTTGTCCCCTCACTTTCTATTTTGCCGTATCTTGCCAGACTCCATACACCAGCCAGATCGCCATGGCCCGCAGGTAGTGGCTGGCCCGAAATGTAGCGTTGGCCGTAATCGCTTCGGGGGTGCGGAACTGGAGGCCGTTGTCGTAAATTTGTCGGACTACGGCTTCGGTCAGGCGCATCGCCTCGGGACGCATCCCCATCTGGATCAAGAAGGCGGCCAGTCCAAAATTGATCCCGGTCCAGACCTCCAGCGGGTGGGTGTCCTTGGGGTTGACCGGCGAACCGTCGGGCCGCAAGCCGTTGGCCGCCCCAAACTTGCCCTCCTGGAACTTGAGGAAACAGGCCTCATAGACCGTTTGCAGCGCCGACCGGGCGCATTCATCCGGCACCACATCCGGCAAACCCAACAGACGGGCATAGAACTGGCCGCAGAGCTGGTCCGCCATCACCACATCCGAGCCGCTAGCGCTATCCAGCCGGTAATATCTCCCATTCCAAAGCGTCTCCTGATAAACCGGACGCGCCTGCTCCAGCCAGCCCCGCCATCTCTCCATCACCTGTTTGATCTCCCCATCTCCCCATCTCCCCATCCCCCCATCGCCCCCATCTCCCCATCTCTCCTTCCCCCCATCTCCCCATCTCCCCATCTCCCCATCCCCCAACACCCGCCCCATCGCCAACGCCGCCTCCAACGCCG
>JBJTUI010000326.1:0-4920 GCA_046080625.1 Elainella sp.
ATCAATCTCTGGCCTCACCCTCTGGTAGGCTCTCTGCCAGGGAATCTCCTCCGCACCCGCCGCACCCAGCAGTTCAAACAGCTCCACCGCCTCCAAAGCCCGCTTCAGCTTGGCGTAGGGCAGCATAAATCCGATTCTGGCATCTTCCCGTTCTTTGTCACGAGCCACGATCATACCTGCAATTGCTTTCCGACTCGCATCCCACACAGGTGCACCGCTAAACCCTGGTTCAATCCCAAAACCTTGGGCTTTGTTAGCCTCTAACTGTATCCAGCCATCAGCTTGCTCATCCACAAACGCGCCCCGAGTCCAGCCGCCACCAGAATGACCATCGGGGAAGCCGCAGCTTTCGTAAGAGCCATAGCCTGCATCATTGTCGTCGTCGTTCCAATCGCGTCTCCAGTTCTGTGCAGGTAGGCAAATGTCTCTAGCCAGAATCGTATCCCGGACTCTGAGCACAGCCAGATCTGCGTCAGCCAACCGCCAGAGCGATGGAACAACTTCTGCGGTTTGAGTTTGACCTGGAGCAATGAAGGGGGAGTCTAGCGTCAAGGATTTACCTGCCACCGCAGCAAGTGCGAGCTGAACGCTTTTGCCCAGACCCAGGGCTTGAGTCACAATATGAGCACAGGTTAAAACATAGCCGTTTGCCACATAAAAACCTGCGCCAATCACTTTTTCTTCCCGATAAAATCGTACCAGCGCCTTTCTATAAGCCGATTTGGTAACCATTCTCCACAATTACTTGTTGCCTTGTTGCCATTTCAAGGTGACTTCAAAGGTGGCCTGTCCCCCAACCGAGCAAAACAGGACGCCTGCATCGGTAGTCAGCGTGAAGCCAAACTTGACTTCGACTTCATCCGCAGGAGTTGTCAATCCGGAAACCACCCGGTCAATCACCGCTTCAGCAACCGGCTTCACCTTATCCAGCGCCTGCTCAAAACTGCCCGCGACATCCTCCGCCACTTTGTAAACCTCGTCTCCCAGGGCGGCCTCCTCAATCGCTGTTCCAGAGGAGGGCTCTGGCACCTCAACATAAACTTCGGTGTCGTCTTCTAGTTTGAACCGAGCGATGGCTGATTTGGTCATGGTGATAGTCAGTAGGGGATTCAGAACAAGAATAAAGCCTGCAACAGAAATTTATTCTCGATTGTCAAAAAAGCCGCAGGCCAGCCCAAGAAAATAGCGCGGCCTTTGGGACACCGCGCCACTGCATTCAAAAATTCCAAACCGCCAAATTAGCTGTCTGATTTGGTCTGGGATTTGGCCCGGGATTTGGTCTGGGGGTTGCTCTGGCCCTGGCGGGTGAGGCCATTTAGGAACATCGGCAAAAACCGCTCCATAAACACCTGCGGGTCGCGCTGCCAGACGCGCTGTACGGCAGAAATTCGGGTCTGCTGCAAATCGGGGGCAAGCAGGGTTTGGGGCAGGCGCTCCATCAGGTATTGGGGGCGCTGCCACAGGGGCAGGGTATTGGCGATATCCACCAGGTTGCCGACGCGACGCAGCTCAGCGCCCAGGGTAATGTCCATGCCCGACTCAAAGGCCGCCTGCTCAATCGCCGCATATTTGCGCTTGGCCTGGTCTACTTTCTCGGCGTGCTGGGGGCTCTTGCGAGCCATTTCGGCCAGCCAGCGGTTGCCCCAGCGCACATGGCCCGCTTCTTCCGGCAGGATGCGCTCGATCGTTTCGCGGATCTTGACGTTCTCGGGCGTCTGGGGGGCTTGCTTCAGGGCATAGATGTGGGCCGCAAAGTATTCACAGCCCCGCTTCTCGGTGACATTGATCGCGGCAATCGCCGAAATTACCGACTCATCCAGGTTTTCCGGCGTCAGGTTTTCCCGGTCGAGCAGGCGTTCGAACTCGTCAATGTAGGAAGACCCCAGCGGGGTACCGATTTCGGCCCCCAGATCGACCAGCAGATCGGTGAGCCACATGGCGTGTCGGGCCTCATCCGAAATATGGCGCGACAGGTCTTTCACCAGGGCGGGGGGCTGACCGTTCAGCTGTTCGATCATGTCGGTCAGGTCCTTGCAGCTCCGCTGCTCGCTATAGCGGTAGCGGTTCAGCGTCATGTAGTGGATCTCTGGGTCGCGGACAATCTGGGTTAAGATATCGCGAGCGCTGAAGCTACCGAAAGAGTTTTCGAGTTTGCGTGGATATACAACAGTCATGGTTCTAGATACTTCTGGGTTGCGGTAAACCGGTGATGTTTGAATAGCGAGGTCAGAGCCAAGCAGCTGGGGAACTCTTGTAAATAAGTGTAACGAAGAAACGCTGATTTTCCCGTCTTGCCCCTGTTGATTGCGCTGCTGGTTCACCTGCTGATTCCCTGCTCAGCTAAGGCAGCTTGTACGAATAAGTTGATCACCTGGATCGGTCTACTGGCTTGAACAAGGGGCTTAAGCCCCTTGCCTGCTCAGGTTATTTTTACAAGACTCCTAAGTAGCTGGGCTTGATTAAATTGAAGATGATTTTAGGGGAGTACAGAGGGCAAGCCCTCTGTGGGGGGCGCAGCCCCCAAACCCCCGCCCCCCCTACAAGTATTTGCACCTACCTACTTAGCTGGTTGGCAGACAAGATAGTAAAGAGGGGAACAAAAGCCCTGATGGTGTAGATCAGCGGCATGAATCTCTGTAGATACAACGATGAGCCTGGATCAAAGCAAAACCAACAAAAGTCTTTCAATCAAAAATCTGATCTTTACAGTCCTGCTAGTGTTTGTGCCCATTTCAGTTGCGGCTGAACTGCTGCACTGGGGCGAGTTGACCGTGTTTATCACGGCCTGTCTGGCGGTTTTGCCGCTAGCCGCCTGGATGGGCACCGCTACCGAAGAAATTGCCGTGGTAGTGGGGCCGTCGTTGGGAGGGCTGCTCAACGCCACTTTTGGCAACGCCACCGAGTTGATCATCGCTTTGGCTGCCCTGAGAGCCGGGCAAATCGAGGTAGTCAAAGCCAGTCTGGCCGGATCGATTGTCGGCAACCTGCTGCTGGTGCTGGGCTTCTCGATGTTGCTGGGCGGCCTGCGGTTTAAGGAACAAAAGTTTCAGCCCACGATTGCTCGCCTCAATGCTTCAACCATGAACCTGGCCGTCGTGGCAATCCTAATGCCCACCGCCGTCAACTACACCTCAACCGGTATCGCTGAACCGACCATGCAAACCCTGTCCGTGATTGTGGCGCTGGCGATGATTCTGGTCTACGTGCTGACGCTGTTGTTCTCGATGAAAACCCACAGCTATCTCTATGACGTGGGCGTCGAAGCCGAAGCCGGAGATGGCTTTACCGAGGCGGGCGAACAGCCCAACCTTTGGCTCTGGGTTGGGGTGCTGCTGGTCGTGACGCTGCTGGTGGCGGTCGAGTCAGAACTGCTAGTGGGGGCGTTGAGTGAAGCCACAGATCAGCTGGGACTGACCGAACTGTTTACCGGGATTATCCTGCTGCCAATTATTGGCAATGCTGCCGAACATGCCACAGCCGTCGTGGTGGCGATGAAAGACAAAATGGATCTGTCGATGTCAGTAGCGCTGGGGTCGAGCCTGCAAATCGCCCTGTTTGTCGCGCCCGTGCTGGTGATTGCAGGCTGGGTGTTTCACCAGCCAATGGATTTGAACTTCAACCCGTTTGAACTCGTGACCATGCTGGTCGCCGTTGTGATTGCCAACTCGGTCAGCGCTGACGGCAACTCCAACTGGCTGGAGGGTATGCTGCTGCTGGCCACCTACTTCGTGATCGGCACCGCCTTCTTCTTCCACCCGGCCCTGACCTGAGCCTGTTCTTACCGAATCTTATTGGGGCAGCTGCTCCAGCCAATTGCCCAGATCCGCTTGGGTATCAAAGCTTAGCAGCGCCTCGGCCAAGTCTTCGAGTTGGGTAAGGGACAGCGTTTCAATTTGCGTTCTTGTTTCAACCGAAATTTCGCCCAGCTTGCGGGTCAGCAGCCGCAGAATTAGCGATTGCTCCCCGGCTCGGCGTTCTTCTGCCCGCGCAATTTCCAGCTCCCGGCGCAGCTGATTTTGCGACTCTTCTAGCTCCCGGCGTAGTTCTGCCCTCGCCTCTGCCTGCGCCTCTGCCCGCGCTTCTTCACGTAGCTCCTGGTAGATCACAGATTCTTGCATAATTTCCCTCCGCAGCAGTCGCCGAATCAACTGTTTGTCTAATACTAGCCCAGCCATAATGCCGCTGGCCGCCGCTAAATTGCTCTGCTGGCGCGGGTCCGGCAGTTCCTCGATAGCCGCTGCCACTTCCCGCAACACCGCCGCCCGATCGCTAGTTTGACTCAGGGCCGCGTAGGGCAGCAGGCCGGGACGCTGAAAGAACACCTCGGTTGGCTGTTCCCACAAGTGCACTACGTCAAATTCATGCTGGAGGCGATTGGCGCGGAAGCAGGTCTGTCGCACCAGTTCGGAGTCGCTGGGCCGCAGATAGATCACGACCTGCACCAGTCGCTTCTGGGGAAATCGTCGGAACAGGCGCAGGGCATAGTCTGCCATCCGAAACGGCATTGTGACGTCGGGATCGGTCTGGAACTCGCAGTGTAGAATGACCTCGGCGGATTGCAGCAAAATCAGGGCATCGGCCCGAATCGGCTCCAGCGACAGCTCTGAGGGGCTGAGTTCGGTCAGGACAATTGGTTCACCGATCAGCCAGCTAGCAAAGTCGGGCGAATATTGCTCGATCAGAAACTTGGAAATATTGTCGAACATGGCGAGCCGGTGAATTAGGGCAATTGTACCAGCAGCCCGATTAATCAGCGCTGAGAGGATTGTGCAGTCGCCACCTTGCGGCCACAATGGGGAAGGTAATTCTCAGCTCTCTAACTCGCCGGGCACGGATCGGGTCGATAGAATGGGTCTGGCCGCCGCATCCTCTTTAAACTGAACTCCTATGGGCATCAAAAAACTGCTTTCGATTGGCCTG
>JBJTUI010000327.1:0-4320 GCA_046080625.1 Elainella sp.
CCTGTCGCCCCGCTGCCGAGTAGTTGGCGTGGAGCCGGAAGCCGGCGATGATGTCACCCGCTCGTTCTATACCAAAACCATCCAGTCGGTGCAGAATCCGCATACGATTGCCGACGGGGCTCGCACCCTGTCTCCGGGCCAGATTACCTTCCCGCTAATTCTGGATTACGTCCAAGACATGCTGACTGTTTCTGACCAGCAGCTGCTCCGGGCGATGTTTTTCCTGTGGGAGCGGCTGAAAATTGTGGTGGAACCCACTGGAGCACTGGCCACTGCGGCCCTGCTGGAAGGTCAGCTTCAAAAGCTGCTGGCGGCCTCAGGATCAGCAGATCGGCTGAGAATTGGGGTGGTGATCAGCGGCGGCAACGTGGATCTAACCCAGGGCAACTGGTTTGCAGGCCTGTAGCTGCCCAGCTCTTCTGTCTAGCTGCGCCCAAACAGCTCGTCTGCCCGCTGCCGAATCGCCGTCAGGTTAACCAGCAGGCTGGACCTGAGTTTGCGCTCGATCAATCCTACGGGCATGGCGCGGGGCGGCAAAACCGAGACGGTGTAGCAGAGGTCGGTACCGCCGTTGGCAGCGGGCTGGAGCGTCCAGCTGCCGCAAAAAGACTTGAAATCGCCCTCAACCATTTGAAATTCGATCTGGCTGGGAAAATGTTCCACCATATCCAGCACCACCCGAGCGCAAAACTTGAGCTTGAGCAACGCCTGGGTGCCCACCTGCTCGATCCGAATCCCACCCTGGGGATGGTCGATCTGGCGACTGAGGCTGAGGCTGGGAATGAACTCTGCCAGCTGGTCGTAGTCGGTTAAAATCTGCCAAACCTGGTTTACTGAATGCGGAATGGTCACCCGGGCCGAAAGCTGACGTTCGCGACCTTCTCCCCGCTCGGTTGTAATTTCCACTCCCTCGGCTGTGGTTTCGCCCTCCGAAGTTTCGCCGTTCAAAGCCGTCGCTTCATCCAGTTCGGTTTGGGACGTGAGTTCCAACTCGCTCATATCAACGCTTGCTCTATCGGTCATGGACTGGTTCTACGTTCAATATAGGGTGAAATGACAGTTTAGGAATTGATTAGGGGCCGATCTGGCAGGCTAAATTTAACACGCTATCCCCTCAACCTGAATGAATCCCGATTGCATCCCTGAATGTCATTTTGCCAGCGGCCAATCGGCTGAATCAGCATCTGCATCTGCATCAGGCAATGGCGTGCATCCGACCTTCAGTGGCCTGGGGCAGGGTAATTACAAACTCCGTTTCCCAGGTTCCCGTTTCGAGAGGGCGGCTCTGGGCAGTGATGGTGCCATCGAGATGTTCGACCAGGCTTTTGACGAGAGCTAGTCCCAGCCCCGTGCCCTGAATGGCCTGCTGGGTAACGCCCCGTCCGCGCCGAAACTTGTCGAAGATAAAGGGCAGTTCATCCGGCGCAATGCCCGCTCCGATGTTGCGAACGCTGACCACGAGCTGCCGGTGAGACAGGTCGCCCTGGCAGTCCACATGCAGATCAATCGTGCTGCCGCTGTCGGAATATTTGCGGGCGTTGGTCAAGAGCTCCAGCAAAACCCGGTGTAAACAGTCGCTATCGCTGTAGAAGATCAGCGGTCGGTCGGGCAGGCTGACCTCCAGCTTCAGCTCCTTATCCTGCCAGGTGGGCTCGATCGACTGGGTCAGGGTTTGGATCAGCTGGCGCAGATCGAGCTTCTGCATCTGGGCAGCAGTCGGCAGATTTTCCAGCTTGCGCAGGGCCAGCAGATCGTTGATCAGATGGGTTTCGCGGACGCACTGCTGCTCCAGAATATCGAGGTAGCGCATCTGGCGTTCGCGGTCGAGGTCGCCCTGCCGCAGCATCCGGATCGCCAGACCCATACTGGTCAGCGGCGTCAAGAGCTCGTGGCTGATGGTACTGAGGAATTCTTCTCGCTCCTCGTTCATTTTGCGGAGCTGATCGACCTGCTGGCGGGTTTTTTCGTAGAGTTTGGCCTGCACTTCTAGGCTGCGCTGGAGCTGAGCCGTGCGCTCTTGCACCACCGACTGCACCTGTTGAAAGCTGCGCGTTTGAATGATGGCCGTACTGAGCTGGGCGGCAACCAGCCGCACAAAGGCCACCGCATCTTCGGTCCAATCCTGGACCTGCTGGTGTTGCAAGACCAAACAGCCCAGGGTGATGCCCTGGCTTTCTAGCGGCAGGATCAGCAGGGCAGGCAGTTGAGCAACCTGGAAGAGCGGGTTGGGATCGGTCAGATAGGCCGAAGCTTTGACCGCATCGGGCAGCAAAACCTGGGGAGCGCCAGTCAAGATTGGCTGACAAAACCCACAGTCGGAAGCCCAGAAAGTTTCGCTCAGAACCGTCGCAACTGGAGCCGCGAGTTGCTTACAGGCATTGTCGATAGTTTCGGCTACGACCGTGGCTTTGGTTTTGGCAATTCCACCGTTGGACCGGTGCCGCTGGCGAGGATCAATGTATTTGAACAGCAGCAGCAGGCCGCGGCTGACCTGCATAGTCTGCACTAAACTGGCGGTTGTTAATTCGTAAACCTGGCTCAAATCGTGATTGTGGCGAATGGCGCTGGTGAGTTGGTCGATTAGGTTTTGGCGCTGCCGCTGTTGCTCTAGCTGCCGCTCGAGCTGGACCACAGATTCACGTAGCTGAATAGCGCTGATTGCCTCATCTTCAATGGGGGGGCTGATCGGTTTGGTGTCCGGATTGAGATCGGTGACCATAACTCACGCAAGAAAGGTATCAACAGTATGGGCAGATTCTTGATTCCAGCGTTCCCTGAAATCGCCTGAAATTTGAGCCATTTGCGGAGAACTTCATCAAACCAGAGGGATTAGTGTTGACCCTGTAATTTCTATGGGAAAGTTCTGGAGCCAGGACGGTTAAAGTGCAAGACAGTTAGGCCGCAGGCAGTAGAGGGCGGAGCCACCGAACGCTAGATATGGTTAGCTGGGCCTCGCTGTGACGCATCAGATGTTTGTCATGTGAGCGCCGAGCCGCCTGGGTCAATGAACCCGATCGGCCCCATTGAGCAGGGAAGACTGCGGCGCTCCGCCAACCTGAAGTTGGCGCAGAACCAAATGACTGTGGCTCAGGAGACGCTAGATATTGAAAAATATCTGGCCCGAAATCGCGTCAAACGCACAGTTTGCGATTAATCTTTGATCAGACCCTAAATTGGTTCATGCGTACCCTTCTCCCGATGAACCCTATACACCCTGACTCAAAGATTCAGATAAAGCAGCTGGGAGAACAGTGGGCAGCAGTTTATGAAGCAAAGCTATGAAGCAAGGATATCGGCAGAAGCAGGAGACGGTATCCGTGTTTTCCCTATTTTTTGGCAGCCGATTCAGCACGGCTCCACCAAACAAGCGTAGGAACACGCGGGTCTAGCCCTGTACCGACCTGCTCACCATCAATCCTGAAGTTCCAGAGTCACCAGAGCCCCAGGCAAACGCATTGAACCGAACCCCGCCATTGCTGTTGTGAAGCCTTGCCATGATTTCTTCCCCATCGTTTCTTCCCCCCCAAACTATTGGTACAGTCAAAGGCCCCGGCGAGGATGGCAACCAGTATGTGTTCATCACGGCAGATAACCGACAGGTCAGAATCGGCGAATTTGTCTATTACGAAATCAGGCTGGGCGGAGCCAGTTTGTCCAGGAGGTCGGCAGATGATCCGCCGCTGCAGGTTTTGGGCAAAATTTCAGATCGCAGCCTGATCGAGCATTTGCCCGACCGCCTGTTTGCCGATACGGAAGTCAGCCCGGAAACCATTGCCACCCTGATTGGGTTTGTGCATAGCAATCCAGAAATTTACGAAGTCACGGTGGATGTGGTCGGCTATTTCCATCGGGCGCTGGGCTTCATCAACCCCCGGATCACGCCCGATCCCGGTGCCAAGGTCTATCTGGCCAGCGACGACAGCCTGAAGCAGGTGTTGAGCAAAAAGCAGCCAGGAGACATCGGCTCGGCCCATGTGGGGTCGCTCTTGCTGCGCGATCTGGGGGCAGTGCCGATTGCGCTGGATGTGAAGGAACTGGTCAGCACCCACATGGCGATTCTGGCGGGCACCGGCTCGGGTAAGTCCTATACGGCGGGTGTGCTGGTGGAAGAATTGCTGTTGCCCCACAACCGGGCGGCGGTGCTGATTTTTGACCCGCACGGCGAATATGGCACCCTCTCGGAGATGCGCGGCCACGCGGCGTTTCAGGCAGCGGACGGCTACGCGCCCCAGGTGCAGATCCTGACGCCCGAAGACATCCGCATCCGGATCTCGTCGCTCGACTACTACGATGTGCTGAGCCTGTTGCCCGAGATGAGCG
>JBJTUI010000328.1:0-10324 GCA_046080625.1 Elainella sp.
CGGCGAGTGGTGCCGTTTTTCATCACGTCATCAGATCCGCAGCTTGGGCAGATTAGGTAGGGTTTCATGAGAAACTGATGGGGGGGAGAAGCCAACTCCTATCTATTTTCCTCTATCCTTTACGAAAGGGCACTACCGTTGACCTGTTGCGCTAAAAGCTGTTGACACAAGGGTTGATGACAGTAGAGGTCATCCCCCAAAACCGTCACCTTGAAACCACTGTAGCGTTGCCCGTGGTGCAAAAACCACCGTCTGGCAGCGGCATTCTCACAGTCCTGCTGGTCATGCCCATCCTGTGGTACAACAAACTCAGGCATCAAGGGAATCACTTGAGCTTGATTGGGAGAGACGAAAACTGGAGTCACCACACTATGGAAATAGTACAGTTCTCCTGACCTCAACTGGCGCATTGAGCAATGAGGGCAATGGATTTGACTCGAACCGAAGTATTCGGTGCCATCGATTGCCATGAGCAGGGTGTCCGCAAACGACCGCCAGCGACTCAACTGTTCCTGCTGCTCTAACACCTGCAAGAGTTCCTCGAAGATGGCAAACACCTGCTTGGGTTCCACCGGGTCGAGTAGTGCCCGAATCTGGTTGTCACTCGGGATTTGATGCACGCCAAACAGACTTTGGGCATTACTATGACCTTTGCTGCCCTCCATCATGCGTTGGTAGGCCACAAACGACGGGGTTTGGGTGAAGAACACGCTAAACGCGCTCAAGGCGGCATCTTCCATCCCATAGCGACTATTCTTACCCGTGCGCTTGTCCGGTAGCGAGGACAAGCACTGGCGGAATGAACCGACTATCGTGTCAAACAACCCCTGTTCTTTCAACCCTCCTGGCTCTCTTGGCTGGCTTAGATGTCCTTACAATACCGGCATTCCCAAAGCTTGAACAGCCTTTCGTCAAAATGAGAATTGCTGAAACAGCGGCCCAACAGCGGCAGCGGCCAACCAAACAGCCGTTGGGCAGGAACTGAGACTGGATCTGGGCTGAGGCAGAAGCATAGACCGGCCATGTGGTTCCAGGGCTAACCCAGGCTTTAAATTTCTGGCTAGATTCTTAGGAGTCTTGTAAAAATAACCTGAGCAGGCAAGGGGCTTAAGCCCCTTGTTCAAGCCAGTAGACCGATCCAGGTGATCAACTTATTCGTACAAGCTGCCTTAGTATTTTCTTAAGGAAACGGGAAAAATAGCGACCGAAGCTGATCAGTTTGGTCCTAAATCTCGTATGATTACGCTCTGAGGTGTAATGAATTCAACAAGGTGGTTGAGGATGCACTCATAGATAAAACTCTATATGTTGTTGAAGCACAGCCGAGATCAGGAGTGACTCAGCCTGAAAACAGCTGCAGCCAAGGGTTTGTTTTGGCTTTTCGTGTGTTGAAGTAAGTGAGGTTGGTCAGGTTCGCTCATGCTCAAAGTGTTATCTTTGCTTGCTTTAGGTCTATGGTTTCTGCCCCATTCTGCAATCGCTGCACCTGAACCTGCCCCAGCCAGTCTGGGTGTTGGTGCCGATGATGCCTCCGAGTCGAGAACGCCTGACCTGCCTGAGCACACCTCGGCCTCGCTTAGATCGAATTCCCGGTCAACAACCCCGGATAGCCCAGAGCCAGTCCAGGCTGAGCTAGTCAACCCAGGGCTGCTGCAATCCGGTTTGATCCATCAGCAGCCTGATGCCCCTGTGGGGTCTAGCGATTCGACGGCGGCCCATCAGCTTGCCTCAGCTCCGTTAGAGGCTTTGAATACCGGCGGCACACCCATCGCCCTGCCCGACACCATCCCTGACAGTGATTCCCTGATTCGGGTTCTGCCTCGGTTTGATCTGATTCGTCCCCAAACCGTGCGGCCTCTGCCGGGCCAGCTCGACAGCATTCCAGTTTTCAACAGCAACAGCCCGGAGCTGATTCAAAAAGAGGGGATTCTGCTCTCTACATTTCCGGGTGACGGCATGCAGATGCGGGACGCCCACCTCAACTACCCCATGCAGGGCCGATTTGATGTCTTTGCCCACCACATCGCTAAAGGCATCAACGCCGACGACGTGCGGACGCTCTATCTGGGAATTGTGGTCTACAACCCGGCTGAGCAGGCGGTGAAGCTCGACATTTTGCAGGGCGTGACTTACCTGAGTCAGGAAGCGCCGTTCAATAATTTGCCAGCCTATGTGGCTAACCCGCTGGGCACGGTGTTTTCCGGTCCCGGTAGCCGAGTTACTAACGACGTGCTGCGGGGCGAACGCCAACCCCAGTGGCCCAACCAGGTGACCATTCCAGCTAAAAGCGCCCAGCTGCTTGTCAACGTGCCGATTCCGCTGCGACGGCTGACTGTAGCCACCAATGGCACCCTGCCGCCCGGAGCGATCATTCCCGGCCTGCCCCAGTCGCTGGCCTCGACCCAGACCAGCAGCGTGTTAGGAGCCATGGTGGCCTCGACCCGCAATGCTACCCTGGAAAATCCGCTGGCTTCCGTGGCGCTGCCGCCAGTAGTGCTAGCTCCTCCGGCTCCGGGCGACGATCGGCCTCTGCCAATTAACGGGCGTTCGATCTTGATGCGGCTCTCCAGCAGCGGCCCGGTGTATCTGGCCAGTCTTGCCATGTATGCCCCCCGAGCCACAACCGGGGATGAGCGAGTGCCCAGCCTCTCGGAATGGATTCAGCTCCTGCGCACTGGCGGTTTGGCAGGTCCGCGCGACCGTCCGCCGACTTCGCCGACGACTCGATTTGTGCCCCGCTTCTACTATGGCCGCGTGGCTGGTGTGGCTAGCGGCTCCCAGTGGACCGGGCGGGCCACCGATAAACCCGAGGTCAACTACCTCAGCATTCCTGAAGCAGGGGAGGCTCTGTCCTATGTGATCAGCAGCGTGGATCGCAACACGTTTGGCACAGGACAGATCCAGAGCGCGCCGATGCTGGTGCGCTATCCCGATACGGCCTACCGAGCCCACGGCAACTACGGCATTCTCTATAACATCACCCTGCCCCTGCGCAACAACACGGACTCGACCCAGCGAGTCGCGATTATGCTGCAAACGCCGTTGCAAGACGAGGATCTGAAAGGTCAGGGGCTGGCCTTCCGCAATCCGCCCTACGACCAGATTTTCTTCCGGGGCACCGTGCGACTGCGCTATACGGACGACCTGGGAATTCGGCAAACCCGCTATATGCACGTGGTGCAGCGGCGGGGGCAGGCGGGTGAACCGCTGATTCGGCTGACCTTGCCCAAAGGCCAGCAGCGGCCTGTCGAAGTGCAGTTGATCTATCCACCCGATGCCACGCCACCCCAGGTTTTGACGGTTGAAACCCAGCCCTACAACGGTCTGGCTGCTGTTCCCGGTTCTGATTCAGCGGCCACCGCTGCCGAGACTCCCGCTGCTGCCAATCCGGCTAACTAAACCCAATGGCGGCTTGATGCAGCGGCTAAGGTAAGCTAATAGGGGCCGCGATCCGGCGGACTGGAAACGGCGAAGCGAACAGCGAAAACTGGGGAACAGGCTATGGCTCTAGCAAAAGATGATGCAAAGCGGCTATTGGAACGGCTGATCTTTGGCGATGAACGCCCCAACGACTGGGTGCAGGACGTTTGGGATATGAGCCCTACCCTGGGTGAAACAGCCGCAAAATTTTTAGAAGCGTTTGACGGGTTGATAGACTGCTGCTCTGAGGAAAAGCTGGAGAACTTTCTGCACGGGCTATATCAGGACCAGGATTTGCTGTAGGCAGCTCTCAACTTCGCTGATCAAGATTTTGTTCAACCAATTTATTAACTGATTCGTTAACCAAAGCTGTCCAGCATTAACACCCTGTCACCACACCCTATCAGCAAGGCGTCAGAGGATGTTTGGAAATAGGGAGTGTGTAGCAAGAAGTCAGGCAAGTCTGCGTAGCATCAGCCGAATCATGGCAATGTAGATGAAGGCTTCAGAAGAAGCAGGTAAGCGCTCATAATCCACGTTCAGTCGCCGACACCAGTGCAACCATCCCTAGGTGCGCTCCACCGTCCAACGTTTGGGCAACAGGACAAATCCCTTGGCTCCATCTGGTCGCAAGACCACCTCGATAACCCAACGGCAAACATCCATGACCCAATGCAAAAAGTCTGGACCAGAGAAACCGCCATCTGCCCAAATCAGAGCCAGACGTGGCACTCGTTGGCGCTCTTGATGCAACTGGTGCAGCAATTGCTTGGCTCCCTCGCGCTCTGGCACATCGGCTGCCACGACTTTGATGGCAATCAGCCGTCCCATCGTATCGACCAAAGTGAAGCGTTTGCGTCCCTTGATTTTCTTGCCCCCGTCATAGCCGACGGCCAAGTTGAGCATCACAGCAGTGGGCACAGTCTGAGAATCGAGACGAGCTGCACTGGGTGTGGAGTGGCGGTCTTGGTCTACTCGAAGCCACTGAACCAGATGGTCTTGGATGCGCTGCCAACTGCCATCGTTGCGCCACTTGCGGAAGTAGTAGTAGACCGTGGAGTAGGGCGGATAGTCTTTGGGCAGAAGTCGCCTTTCTTGAATGCCCGTAGGGCTATGGCAGAACCTGTGACGAGAACGTAGAGGATAGCTTGCATCACTTGTATCAGGTCAACGGTGCGTGGTCTGCCTGTTTCAGCAGCAGGGCGAAGCAGAGTCTGGAATAACTCGTACTGTTCAAGCGTCAGTTCACTTGTGTAGGCTAGGGTCATGGCTTCCTGGCAGGCTGTTAGATGTTCATACTCAGCCTATATCCCCAGGAAGCTTTCCTGCTCACTGGTGCCCCTTTTTACTTTCCAAACATCCTCTAAGTCTTTAGCCTCTGCAAAAGTGCGGTTGCGTCCTCGTTTTTCGGCTTTTTGAACTATTCATTGAAGGTCTGCGGAGGTTCAAGTAGAGCCAATCCTATAGACCCGCAAATCTACCGAGCAGCGCGCGCTCACCACTGCCCAAACTTCAGTGTTCATAAGGGCTTGCGCTACCGCTGCGGCTGGGCAAGCTGATGTCAGCAATTTGACAAGACAAGAAGTGGGGTAAGCAGTTCCTATGGTAGAAATCAAACTCGTCAAAGATATCAGCCCAGGTTCTGGTAGCTCCAACCCTGCCAACTTCACTGTCCTCAACAACAAGCTGTACTTCACGGCCTATGATGCCACCAACGGTATTGACCTGTGGGAGAGTGACGGTACAGAATCGGGCACTAAGCTCGTCAAAGACATCTTCGCAGGCTTTGGTAGTTTCGGTGGTAGTTTCGGCTTTATCAATCCCCCTGCCAACTTCACTGCATTCAACAATAAGCTGTACTTCACGACCTTTGATGACACCAACGGCACTGAGCTGTGGGAGAGTGATGGCACCGAAGCAGGCACCAAACTCCTTAAAGACATTTTCTCAGGCTCTGGTAGTTTCGGCTCTCCTGGTTTTCTTGGTCCTCCTACAGTTCGTCCTAACAGTTCCAACCCTGCCAACCTCACTGTCTTCAACAACAAGCTGTACTTCACGGCCTATGATGACACCAACGGCACTGAGCTGTGGGAGAGTGACGGCACCTCTGACGGCACCAAGCTCGTCAAAGATATCCTCTCAGGTGCTGGTGGTTCCAGCCCTGCCAACCTCACTGTCCTCAACAACAAGCTGTATTTCACGGCCTATGATGACATCAACGGTGAGGAGGTGTGGGAGAGCGACGGCACCCCAGAAGGCACCAAGCTCGTCAAAGATATCTTCCCAGGCTCTGGTAGTTTCGGCTTTCCTGGTTTTCCTGGTTTTACTTCCATAGTCCGTCCTAACAGTTCCGACCCGAACAACTTCTTCGTCTTCAACAACAAGCTGTACTTCTCAGCTAATGATGGCACCAACGGCAGGGAGCTCTTTGTGCTGGAGAACAGCCTGCCCACCTCGCTCGACAAAACCATTACCGCGACCGAAGACCAGACTTACAGCTTCTCTCTGGCCGACTTCCCCTTCAGCGATGTTGATAGCGGCGACAGCCTGCAAAGCATCACCCTGCTCTCGGCTCCAGCCACCGGTACCCTGAAGCGCGGAGATACAGTCCTGGACGATGCAGCTATCGGCGATGGTCTGGTGATCTCCAAAGACGACATCGATGATCTGAGCTTCACCCCGGCCCCCAACGCCAACGGCGATAACTACGCCAGCTTCTCCTTCAGCGTCAGCGATGGCATCAACTCCAGCGCCACCCAAACTCTGACCATCAACGTCGGGCCGGTCAACGATGCCCCCACCAGCGACAACAGATATCTGGAGTTGGCCGAGGGCGGCACCTATAATTTTGACATCGATGATTTTGCCTTCAACGACGTTGATGCTGAAGATGACAGGCTAGAGCTTAAACGCTCTCTAGAGATGGCAGGTTTTGGAGAGGGTGTGCCGGTTGAAGAAGAAGTTGAAGTGATTAAGCCTGTTAAAGAATTTGGCACTAAAGACAGTCTGCAAAAGGTGAAAATTGTCGCGCTGCCCGAAAAAGGCAGCCTGAAGCTAGACGGACAGGCCGTTACCGAGGGGCAGGAAATCGCCGCCGCTGACCTCAACAAGCTCAGCTACAGCCCGGTCGATAACGAGAATACTGGAGCGAACGAAGAGTTTTACGCCAAAATCGACTTCCAGGTCAGCGACGGCACCGACTACAGCGGCCTCTACGGCATTTTCTTCGATGTCAGCGCTGAAGCCGATGCACCTATAATTGCCGAGGGCGAAACCGCTGAAGTCTCCCTGGACGAAGACAATAGCCTGGAGCTAACCCTGACCGCCACCGATGCCGACGATGACCCGATTAGCTGGAGCATCAAAACAGCTGCCGAGAAAGGCACCGTTAGCATTGACGAGAATGGCAAAGTGACCTACGAGCCCAATCTCAACTACAACGGCATGGACACAGTTAAAGTCGAAGCAAACGACGGCAAAGGTAATACCGACAGCATCACCATTAAGCTCAACATCAACCCAGTCAACGATGCCCCGACTGTAGCCAGCCCAATTGCCGACCAGAGCGCCAAACCGGGCGACGCTTTCAGCTTCACCCTGCCCCAAAACAGCTTCAGCGATGTCGATGGTAACAGCCTCACCCTCAGCGCTACGCTTGCCAACGACCAACCCCTGCCCGCATGGCTCCAGTTTGACCCGACCACCGGTAAGTTCAGCGGCACCCCAGCCCGAGGCGATGCGGGCCAGCTCACGGTGAAAGTCACGGCCAAAGACCAGGGTGAGCTGAGCGCCAGCGATGAATTTGTTCTCAGCGTCAGCGAGCTGCCCTTGCCCAATCCGCCTGCCCCCGGCAATCCGAACCCCTCCAGCCCGACTGGCGGCTTTGCCCAACCTCCCAGCATCAAGTTCACGGCTGGCAAACCGGGCAAACAGTTCGACGGCACACCGGGAGTCGATAGACTGGTGGGCACCAACAACAACGACATCTTCAACGGCAAAGCCAGCAACGACACCGCTAACGGCAAAGCCGGAAACGACATCCTCCGAGGCCAGCAGGGCGACGATAAATTGGAGGGCGGCAGCGGCGATGACCTGATTCGCTGCGGTACGGGCAACGACAGAGCCAACGGCGGCGCAGGGCGAGACATCATCGTCGGCGGTCTGGGTCGGGATGTGCTGATTGGCGGGGCCGGAGTGGACACCTTTGTCTTTAACAACAACCTGGCCTTCAACACCGATCTGATTGTCGATTTCAAAGTCGGCGAAGACCTGATCAACCTTCAGCCGATGCTGGCCAAGGAGATTTACGCTGGCGCAACGGCTCAGGAGAAGTTCGAGCGCTATGTGCAGCTAGAGCAGACCAGCCAGGGAGCGCTAATAAAGATAGACAGCGACGGCAGCGGCGCGGGCACCCGCATGGCCAGTCTGGCCCTGTTGCAGGGCGTTCAGGTCAGCAGCCTCACGGCCAGCAGCTTTGTGGGTTAGGTTTCGATCTTTGCCATAGGACTTGCCATAAGAACCGAGGGGGCCGTTTAGCCCCCTTTTTTAGCATTTACGTCTGGTGTTTGCCTCCAGCCCTTATGTCGAGTGCTGAGCGAAGTCGAAGCACAGAATCAGCCCTCCAGCTTTTTCTGCAAGAGCTGGTTGGTTAGCTTCGGGTCGGCCTTGCCGCCTGTGGCCTTCATCACCTGACCGACGAAGAAGCCCAGCAGATTTTTCTTGCCGCCCCGGTATTTCTCCAGCTCGCCTGGATTGGCAGCAATCACTTCATCAATCGCGGCCTCGATCACGGCAGGGTCCGAGATTTGCAGCAGCCCCTTTTTCTCGACCAGGGCTTTGGCCGAGCCGCCGTTGGCCAGCAGGTCGGGCAGGATGTCCTTACCGATTTTGTTGCTGATCGTGTTGGCCTCGATCAGCTGGATCATCTCGGCCAGCGAGTCGGGCTTCAGGGCAAGCTGGGCGATGCTGAGCTTCTCGGTATTCAGGTAGGCGCTGATGTCGCCCATGATCCAGTTGGCGGCCAGTTTGGGGCTGGCTCCGGCGGCAATCGTGGCCTCAAAATATTCGGCAATTGCCTGGTCGTCGGTGAGAATCCGGGCATCGTAGGCCGACAGGCCCAGCTCCGACTCATAGCGGTGACGCTTGGCAGCGGGCAGCTCCGGCAGTTCTGCCTTCCAGCCAGATAGCTGCTCTGGCGAAACCTCGATTGGCCCCAGGTCTGGCTCCGGGAAATAGCGGTAGTCGCTGGAGCCTTCCTTGATCCGCATCGTAAAGGTGCGCTGGCTGGATTCGTCCCAGAGCCGCGTTTCCTGGACAATCTTTTCGCCGGTTTCAATCGCCTCGATCTGGCGGGCAATTTCGTAGTCGATCGCCTTCTGGATGGCGCTGAAGGAGTTCATGTTTTTGATTTCCACCTTCGTGCCAAACTTCTCGGTTCCGACCGGGCGCACCGAAATATTCACATCGCAGCGCAGTGAGCCTTCCTGCATGTTGCCATCGCTCACCCCCAGATAGCGGACGATCCGCCGCACTTCCTGGGCATATTCCGCCGCCTCCTGCCCCGAGCGCAGATCCGGCTCCGAGACAATTTCCACCAGCGGCACCCCGGCCCGGTTGTAGTCCACCAGGGAATAGGCCGAGCCCGCCAGCCGGTCGCTGCCCGCGTGAACCAGCTTGCCTGCGTCCTCTTCCATATGCAGCCGGGTAATCCCGATCCGCTTGGTCTGGGCCTTGCCGTCTGCGCCCAGAATTGGCTTGCCCTTATCGTCGGTGATTTCGATTTCCAGCCAGCCGTGCTCGGCAATCGGCAGATCGTACTGCGAGATCTGGTAGTTCTTGGGCAGGTCAGGATAGAAATACTGCTTGCGGTCAAACTTGCTGTAGGGCGCAATCTGGCAATTCAGGGCCAGCCCCGCCTTCACCGCATATTCCAGCACCTTCTGGTTCAAAACCGGCAGCGTTCCCGGCAGCCCCATGCAGACCGGATCAATGTTGGTGTTGGGGTCCGAGCCAAACTGGGTGGAGCTGTTGGAGAAAATTTTGGTTTCGGTACTGAGCTGACAGTGGGTTTCGAGCCCAATAATCGCCTCGTACTCCGTCTTAGCCGTAGATTTTGCGGGGGATGCAGTGGTCATGACCGTATCGCTCTTGTCGCTAGGTTCGCTGGTTCTATTTTAGGGGATGGGGGAGGTGGGGAGGTGGGGAGGTGGGGAGGTGGGGAGGTGGGGAGGTGGGGAGGTGGGGGAGTGAAGCGCAGATGGAGGACTCAATTGCTGTTCAACTTCTGATTCTCAATCTTCTCAGTTGGTCGGTGCAATGATTGGTTGGAGAGTAGGGGTCTGGGCCAGCCACACTCCCTTGCCCTGTCTTAGGTTTAATCAAACCCAGCGACTTAATGCCTGCTGCTCTGCTTTTCCATACTCTACTCCCCATCTCCCCCATCTCCCCCATCTCCCCCATCTCCCCCACTCCTCACCTCCTCGTCTGCAGCAACATCTCCACCCGCCACAACCCTGAGCGGCAGATCGCCGGACAGTGCCGATGCAGCATTTGCTGTTGGGATGAAGTGGGCAGGATTTCGAGCACGTCGTATTTGGCAACGGTGCGGGCAATGCAGCGGGCCGCATCTGGGGGCACTTCGGCCTGGGTGAGGCGACGCCAGTAGATGCTAATCAGCCGTTTGGTGATCAGGGTGCGGGCGATCATCCGGGCTTCCTGGGGCGAAACGCCCAGGCTGGTCAGGTCGCGCCAGTCGCAGGCTAACACCTGTTCAGCTTGGATGGACTCAGCTCGAATGGGCTCGACTCGGAAGGATTCAGGTCGGGAAAATTGTTCGGTCTGGGGTCGGGAAAGGCTAGCCGTCATAGGTCGTCGGGGGCTTTAAGACATGAGAAACACATCGAAC
>JBJTUI010000329.1:0-9006 GCA_046080625.1 Elainella sp.
TGATCCGGCCCTCCCAGGTCAGCAAAAACGTGTCTTCCAGCTTTGAACTAAACTGGCCGTGGGTAGCAAGGTGAACAATGTTGGCGGAACTGGTTCGCAGCTTTTGGGCCAGGGCCGTTGCGGTAAAGTCCTGGTTCAGCAGGGCAGTGGCCGAGACCAGCTGCGAGATCGACTTCACTTCGGTTTCAACCGCTGGCAGGGGCGCAAAGCCATTGCGGGCCGCGCTAATGCCGCCAACCACTGCCCTCAGCCGCTGCTGGGAGGTCTGGGTAGCCATTAGCCGCAGTCCGGGCGACAGGGAAACGGCATACTTTTCGATTAGAAACTGCTGGCCATCGTGCAGGGCCGCCATCGGAATACTGCGCAGCAGTCCATCGGGGACAAACACCAGGGTTTTGATCTGGCTGAACCCCTGCTGGGCCTCGGCAGGCCGAATCAACCAGTCATAGAGCTGTTGGGAAAGCTGGAGCTGGGTTTGGCGGCCCACCACCGGGTGAAAGGCGGCCAGCAGTTCGCGCAGCTGACGCTCGATTTGGGCCTGCGGCATGGGCGTCGCATAGTAGCGCAGGGGCTGACCGGGCAGGGAAACCACCGTTGCTAGTCGGTCGGGCAGAATCATCGGATAAATCACTGCTGCGGTTTGATCGAGCTGGTCGATTTGCTGGGGGGCGCTATCCAGACAGGCTTCCCGAAAGAAATTGTCCAGTTCGGCCAGCTGTAGCGCTTCGATCAGCTCCCGCGCCCTGGTCAGAGCCGCTTGGTCGGGCCTGTCGTCCAACAGCAGCGACACCAGCTCCCGGTAGACCGGCTCTACGCTCTGGCGAAACGAAAACTGTAGGTCTGTGTTGATTGCTACCAGGTCACGCCGGAGGGTTTGCAGGGCATTGACCGCCTCCTCATAGGCTGCAATCGCCTCGAAACGCAGGCCCTGCTGCCGCAGAATTTGACCCAGCTGCCAGGCCGCCTGAGCCGTCACATCCTGGGCCTGCATCTGGCGAGATAGGCTGAGCGACTGCTGAATTAACCGACTGGCCTCAGACCACTGGCCGGTGCTGCTATACAGCCTGCCCCACTGAACCAACGCCTGGGCCTCGGCCAAGGGGTCTGACAGCGCTCGGGCCGCCTGCACCGCCTGGGCCAGGAGTTGAGCCAGCTGCACCTCAGCAAGCGGCTGTTGGGCGTCTTCTAGCGGCAAGAGGTTGGCTACCAGATTAACGGCAGCATAGATCGCGGTGCGGCTGGCGGGCAGGTCGCCCAACTGTTGCTCGATTGCTTGATAAATTTCTACGGCCAGCGCCTCTACCGGGTACCAGGGCTGGCTGGCCAAACTCTGGTTTGCCTCTTGATTCAGGTTTGCCTCCTGGTACAGGTTTGCCTCCTGGTACAGGTGCAGCTGGCTGAGCCGGGCCTGAAGCTGGTCACTGGCCTGGGTGGATTGGCGCTCCGCCTGCTGGAAGTAGGCCAGGGCCATCCTGATCTCGCCCTGATCTGCCGCCGTTTTGCCCAAAGCCAGCAGAGTCGGGCTGTATTCCGGTTTAGCCTGGAGCCGTTCTGCCAGGGACAGACTGGTTTGCAGCACCTTGTGGCTGGCTGTTAAATCGCCGACGGCTCGCAGTGCCATGCCCAGCGTTCGCAGACCGCTGATCTTCAGGGTCGAATCGGGCAGGTCTTGCAGCTGTTGGTCAATCTGCACCAACAAATCGCGAGAGCGGCGGTAGAAGCCCAAAACTTGCAGGGCCTGCACCTGGTTGATCTGGCTGCCGATGCTGCCGAGCCGATCCCCGGCCTGCTGATAGAAGGTTCCCGCCTGTTGCCACACCGAGAGCGCCTCCTGGGTCTGGCCCTGCTGCAACAGCAGACTGGCCTGGGTGTTCAGCGCCTGGGCCAGCAGAACGGCATCAGGACTACGGTCGGGCGACTGCAAGAGGCTCAAACTCTGCTGAATCGCGGTTTCTGCTGCCTGCCACTGGTTGAGCTGCTGTTGGGCCAGCGACAGATAGCTGAGGCTGAGGGCCTGGTTGGCCCAATCGTTCTGGGCGGCAAACTGGGCAGCGGCCTGCTGCCAGACAGCGACGGCCTCACTGTAACGTCCAGCCCCATAGAAGCTGCGGCCCTGGTCTAGAGGAGCATGTGCAGAAGAGTCGAGAACCGGATGGGCGACAACAGCGACTTGGGCAGACGGCAACCCAGGCAGGAACATCACCATGGCCCAGGATAATCCGCCGATCAGCAGATAGATCAGGAGTTTACGCAGGCATCTGTTTAGCCCTTGACTGAGGCGATCCGGGCAGCGGTGAGACATCAGAACTGGGAGGGAAGGGCGCATAGAAGTTGGGCTGGCAGGGAACTTAGATTAGGCTACCGATCGGCTGGAGTGGTCTGAGCACAGGAGCTGGCCTGAAATGCGGGTTGGCTAATTGCAGCGGTGGCCACCAGCTCTCGCTGGCCCGAGGCGTTGAGCCGCCAGCCCGAGGCTTCAATCAGCGGGTTCTGCCGGGGGGCAGGCTGTGAAACTGCTTCAGGGTGAGTCTGTCGCTGGGGGAGTTGGGTAGAACGCTGGCGAAACTGGTTCAGATCGCGCAGGTCGGCCCAGCTCGAACCCTGGTTTAATTCCCGGTTGGGGTCGGTGGGGATGCCGCCCCGGCCCGTGACCACAAAGCGGTTATTGGTGGCGGCCCGGCAGGCGGTGCTGATCTGGGTGCTGGGATCGATCACGGTTTCGGGCAGTTCTACAATGCCCTGGCCCGGTTTAACCTCGGGCGTTCGCAGGTCAACGGTGCCGCTAAATTCAGCTCCCAGCTCCGAACTGGCCGTAATGTCGCTAGTTGGCGTCAGGCTGGGCTGAACCGCAGATCCCAAAATGCCCTGTGCGGCGATCTGGATCGTCCCGCCCCGGCCCCGCTCAGCGTTGGCGATGATGTCGCTGTTCCCAGTCGCCACAATCAGCGGTGACTCGATCGCCACGTTCCCCCCATTGCCTGTGCCTCCGGCCTCCGCCGTGATCTGGCCCTGTTGCCGCATCAGCACCTGGTCAGCCTGGATCTGAATATTGCCTCCCTGTCCGGACGAGGTAGCAGCAATAATTCGCCCTTCGTTGTCTAGCCGCAGCTGGTTGGCCCGGACGCGCAGCTGCCCCGCGTTGCCTTGGCCCTCGTGCCGCGCACTCAATTCTGCCCCATCCAGAACTTCCAGCTGGTTAGCATTGATGGTAATTTCGCCCGTATCCCCCGTGGGAAACGGCGGCAGAAAATAAGCTTGCCTGCTGGCCTGATCCAGCACCACAGCAGATGCTCCCAGGGTTGAACCCCGGCCCGTGGCAGCCCGGCCCGTCACCAGCACCCGCTCGGCGTTTACCGTCAGCCGACCCGCATCGCCCGTCTCGTGGGCTGAGGACACCACCGCCCCCCCGGCCCGCACCCACAGCTCAGGCGTATTTACCTCAACCGCTCCAGAAGGCCCCGGCCCAAACGAAAAGCTGCCCAGATTGCTGGGTGTCCCTAGAAGTGGATTTACCCCATTCACCTCGATTTGCTCTGTGGCCGTGACGCGCAGATTGCCTCCTGTGCCGGTGCCAGCATTGGGCAGCAGCTCGCCGATAAAGGCCAGAGAGCGCACCACCCCCGTCGCGACCGAGTTGCCATTCAGCAGCCGCAGCCGCCGCGTTTCGATCGTCACATCCCCGCCATCGCCCGAGCCAAACGTGATGCTGGCAATCACCGTAGACTGGTCTGGCAAAATCAGGTTTGCCTCGCCCAGCTCGATCAAATCGCTGGCCCGGACCAGCACATCCCCCGCATCTCCGCTGGCTGCTACCCGATTCTGGGGCGAATTATACACATAGGTACTGATTGCCGGACCTCCGTCCATCCGCAGCTGCCGGGTGGTCACGGTGATACTGCCGCTGTTGCCCGACCCGTAGGTAGAAGCGATGATGCCACTCACGGCGCGGGTGTCTAGGTCGATGCCGGTGGCCCTGATCCGGTCGGCCTGCACCCGAATATCGCCCCCCTGGCCGTTGCTGTCGATTCCGACAAAAGTATTCAGCGAACCGCCGTTTTGCAGAGTCAGCCGCTGCGTCCGGATCGCCAAGTCGCCCCCGTCGCCGTTAGCCAGGGTGGCTGAACCAATCAGGCCATTGCGAACAACGCCGTCTGGGGAGTTCACACCAGCAGCTAGAGCGGCTGACCGCCCATCGATATGAATGGAATCGGCAGTGACGCGAATATCGCCTGCCGCGCCGCTGCCTGCCGTTAGGGTCTGGATCTGCCCGCTCTCAGTCATCAACAGCCGGGGGGTGTTAATCCGAATTCCGCCGCCATCGCCGCTGGCACCCGGCGCAACTTGACTGCCGATCCAACTGCCGGGTGGAGCCAGCAGCGGATTATAACCATTCAGCTGCACGGTTTCGCTGGCGTTCAGGGTAATCTGGCCCGCGTCGGCCTGGCTCAGGGTGGCCCCGGCAATCTGGGAATTGTTCAGCCCAATTCGCCGCCCCTGGAGATGAATCCCGCCCTGGGGCAGATCAGTCAGGGTAGGGTTCCAGAGGGTAGCGCGGTTGTATAGCTCAATATCCCGCAGCGCCCCCGGCTCAACCTTGCCCAAGCGAAATCCACCTGGGGTGGTGATCAAGCTGACCTCACCTGTGGCCACACTCAGCAGGTCCAGCCGCCCTGCGGTCACAACCGCCCCGTCCAGGGTCAACCCATTGCCCACCAGAATCAGCGATCGGCCCGGCTGCACTGCCAAACCCGGATCGGCTGGAATCAGCGTTGGATTGCCAGCTCCGCTTAGCTGGATTGGGCCAGCCTGATTTGGGCCAGCTTGATTTGGGCCAGACCGGATTGGGCCAGACCGGGTTAGCCGCAGCCCCACGGGGGCACTCACGGTCAGCAGGGGCGTGGTGGTGTCGCTCGCTGCAAACTCAAAGCCATCCCGGAACCGAACGGCGCTGGCCGTACTGCCGACAAATGAGCCGCCCAGATCTAGACGGGCGTTGGGGCCAAACAGAATGCCGTTGGGGTTGAGCAAAAACAGATTCGCCGCGCCGTTGGCCCGGATCAGGCCGTCGATTTGGGACGCCGAATTGCCCGTCACCCGCGTGAAGATTGTCTCGATATCGGTAGGGTTGTTGAACCAGGCGGCGTCGCCCGTCGGCACAGAAAATTCGCGAAAGCTGTGGAACAGATTGTTGCCGCTGCGCGTGCCGCCCTCAATCCGATTTCCAGCGGCGGTTCGCTCTACGGTCGAGGGATTGGGCAGGGTCGCATCAGGGCGAATTTGGGCCTGCACAGGTCCAGCCATTAGCATCCAGCCCAGCCAACTTCCCAGCAGCAGGTGCGAGGCGCGAACAAAACAACCTGGTTGAGGGGACGGGCCACAAAGGCTCGGGCGACTGGAAGAATTCATGGGTACCTCTGGGTTGTCGAGGGAAATGCAGCCTGAAACGTGCAGTGGGTCGAGGACCGGCAGGGCCGATAATCAGGATCAGGATGCCCGAGAATCTCCATCCATCTACATCAGCAGCTAGACTTCCAGCTAGACTTCCAATTAAACCCTCAGCTACTCCCCAGCTAGATTTCCAGCTAAATCGCGTTGAAGCAGAAAGGAGAACAGAAATAAATATTCCAGAATATGATGTTTCAGAATAGACAGGTGGACTTAAATCCCGTCTCCGGAAAGCCGCTGCTGCAACTCAACCCAGAGGTCAGACTGGCCCGCCTGCCGCAGCATTTCCTCAACCGCAGCCAGCAGTTTCAGGCTGGGCGGAATTCCCAGACCGATTTGGTCTAACAGCTGGCGCTGGCTGAAGATCTGCTGGGGCTGGCCCTCGGCAACCATGCGGCCCTGGTGCATCACAAAAATCCAGTCGGCCCAGGTGTTGACAAACTCCAGGTCGTGGGAGGCAATCACCAGGGTGGTGCCAGAGGTTTGAATTTGCCGCAGCTGCCGCAGCAAACTGCGAGTTTGGGCCGGGTCCAGGTAGGCCGTGGGTTCATCCAGCAGCAGCAGCCGGGGCCGCAGCACCATGACATCGGCGATCGAAACCCGTTTTTTCTGGCCGAGGCTGAGGTACTGTACGGGCCAGTCGGCCAGCGCCAGCAGATCAAACTCCCGCAGCGCCTGTCCGACCCGCGCCGCAATTTCCGGTTCGGGCAGCTGCAAATTGCCCAGCCCATAGGCCAGATCCTGCTCCACCGTAGGCGCAATTATCTGCTGTTCTGGGTCTTGAAACACCAGGCCAACCTGCTGCCGCAGCTGATTCAGCTCAGCCCGACCATAGCGCAGCGGCCTGTCCTGCCAGAAAATCTGGCCCCGCTGAGGACGGTGTAGGCCGTTGGTCAGCTGAAACAGGGTAGTTTTGCCGCAGCCGTTGGGGCCGATGATCGCATAGCCGCGCCCGGCAGAGAGGCCAAAACTGAGCTGACGCAGGGCCGGGGCTTGACCGCCAGTATAGGTAAATTCGACCTGGTTAAATTCGAGCAGCATAGCGCCAGCCCAGATGAATTGCCAGACAGTGGAGCGACAGAATCAAACAGCCGAGGACTGCTTCCAGACCATAGCGCCAGCTGGGCCGGTGGCGACGGTTTTGCCAAATTGGCAAACTGCCCGTAAACCCGCGTGATGCCAAACTCAGCGAGATTCGGCGGTAGGTTTCTAAGGTGCGCCAGAGCAGCTGACTGACCAACAGGCCCAGACTGTTCATGCTGATTTTCCAGGTGGAATAGCCCAGACGAGACTGCTGGGCTGTCCATAGCTCCAGTGCGGTCGCCAGTAGAACAAAGATCAGGCGATAGATCAGCAGCAGCAGTTCCGCCAGCAGAACCGGACAGCGCCAGCGGATCAAAACTTGCAGCAGTTCAGGAAAGGGCGTAGTCAGGAGCAGAAAATACAGGCAGCTCGTCAGGGCCAGCATGCGCGGCAGCAAGACCAGGATCTGATGGAGTCCCTGGCTGCTCAGGTAGAAAGAGAGTGGGCCAACGGTGATTCCGGACCAGATAGCCGTTTGGGCTGCGGTCGAGCCATTCACCTCGACTCCCAGGATCAAGGCGGGCAGACTCAGCAGCCAAAACCCCAGCGGCAGCAGCAGCAGCTTAGCGTAGAGGCGGAGGGGGATCCTGGCGTAGGCCGTTGTCCAGACCGTCAGCCAGACGGCAATCCCCAGCTGAAACGGGGCCGTGACCGCGTAGCTAAAGCCAATCAGCAGCAGGACAAACCCCAGCTTATGCTCGGGCGGCAGATAGCGTAGTCGGTTGCTGTAGGCCAGGAGATCGATCTGAAGAGACATGCAGCTATTATCAGGTGAACAGCAGGATTGAATCGCTATTGCCGATTTGGGTTATCTTGTTTGGAACGCTTACTAGAACGCTCCTGATAGCGTCCGATCACATAGCCGATCACACCTGCTCCCACAGCGGCCTGCACTGCAAACAGCAGCCCTTCGATCTCACGGCTGGCTGGCTGAAACAGCGGCTGCGCCCAGGGCCGGTAGGCAGGATGGCTCGACTGAATTTCGGCCTGGGCCTGACCATCCGTGCCGCTATAGTCGCCGCGCACCGCCACCAGCGGCAGCAGGGTTAACCCAATCACGGCTAGCAGCAGCCCCCACTGTGATTTGCTATTCATCTCACCTCTCCCCGCAGCAGCTTCAAGGTTTTGAGCTCATCGCCCGCATAGGATTGCAGCCAGTTCCAGACCAGCAGGGTCAGCAGCCCTTCGCTGACGGCCAACGGCACCTGGGTAATCGCGAAGATACCGGCAAATTTCAGAAAAGCGACGCCAACGCCGCCAATGGCTGCTCCAGTGACCGCCCCTCCGGTAGCCGCCCCTGTAGTCGTCGGAAACGCCAGAGCCAGCTGCAAAGAAGTCACGAGATAGGTTGCCAAATTGCCCAGGGCCGCCGCTAGAAATATGGCCAGCCTCTGCCGTCCTGTAGTCTGAACCAGCTGATACAGACCAAAGGCCACCCAGGGGCCAACAATCGCCATGGAAAAGGCGTTAGCTCCCAGCGTCGTCAGGCCGCCATGGGCCAACAGCACCGCCTGAAACAGCAGCACCAGCCCCGCCAAAACGCTCATGGCCGCCGGTCCAAACAGAACGGTGCCCAGACCTGTGCCGGTCGGGTGGGAACAGCTTCCCGTCACTGAGGGCAGCTTCAGGGCCGAGAGCACAAAGGTGAAGGCCCCAGACAGGGCCAGCAGCAGCTTAAGTTCGGGGTTCTGGCGGGTGATCTGGCCAAGGGAACGCAGCCCCCAGGCAAAACAGGGCAGCGTCACGGCCCACCAAAAAACCGCCCAGGGGAGGGGCAAAAAGCCTTCAGCAATATGCATTGCGTAGGCCGGGGTGGCCGAACTGAGCCAATATAAACCCAGTCCTGCGGCCACCGCAAGACTGAAAAAGCGCTGTCGTTTCATCCGTACCTCGCAGATGAGAAGGGACTGCTGCCCTCGGGGCTGCCTTCAGAGAGTCTGAAGCAAGAAAGTCTGAAGAGAGGCCGAGCGGCAGAGCAAAATCGGCAGGTATTCTGACTAGGAGGCCTTTGAAAACCCAGCCGGGTTGACCTCGTCACAGTTGCGGGACAGCGTCGGACTTGCACCGAACTTTCCCTGTTGCCTCTAGCGGCTGTTCCCCGCTAGAACCGATCGAGCAATGCCATCCTACCACCTTCACGGCTCCGGCCCGTTCAGAATCTCTGGGGCGCAACGAAACGCAACATCGTGAGGCTGTTCAGGGTTTGTCTATGCAGGGATTGACGAATAACAACTGCTCCAGGCTTGTTACGAGAAAGAAAATCTCGGGGTAATGCAGGCTTGACTATGAGATGTGGAAAGAGTGGATCTGGAAAGAGGACAGGTTCGCAAATCTAAAAGCGAAATGGAATTGCTTTTAGATGACATTTCGAGAGTTTGAGTGAAATCGTGTAGCAATAATAAGATAAATATATTGAAGATTAAATTCCTGCATAAAATGTATATTTTGAATGAGCAAATCGCGACAAGCTTGCCGACC
>JBJTUI010000330.1:0-2504 GCA_046080625.1 Elainella sp.
CCAGGTATTTGCTATGCAAGGAAAAGTCGTTTGGCAGCAGGATAGCTCTGACCCCAATAACGCCAGCTATTTTGCTGAAATCAGCCAGTGGTGGGCTGGCCTCAACAGCCAGGAAATCACCTGGCAGCAGCGGTTGATCGCCGAGTCGGGACCGGCCAACGAGCTGAACTGGGAGCCCCAGCGATTTGACGAAACCTTTCAAATTCTGTCGCCGGAAGTGCGCGGCATCACCCTCTACTGGCACAAGCTGGACGCCAAGGAGGAACGCAACACCACGCCCCACAAGCTGGAGCTGGATGCCGTTCAGCAAACCCTCTATATCTACCCCCAGACCCAGCGCGGCATTGTAATTCGGGTGACGTTGCCCCAGGTGGTCTACCAGCAGATCACGGTGAGCCAGCCCCAGTTCACCCTGACCCAGCCCACCACTGGCCCGGTGCTGCTGGTGCGCGACGAAGCCCAGCGGCTAGAAATTCAGATCCAACTCAGCTCCGCCGCGTTGGATACCCTGCGACAGCAGCTCTCCTGATTTCACCCTCAGTCAACTGGAGAATTTTATGGAAGACCAATCGAAGCCCCGGCTGGGCCGCACGATCGCAATGGCAGGCGTTGTGTTTGCGATCAGTCTGGCGATTATCTCGATGACGCTGCTGGCGCTGCTGCTGTTGCCCCAACTCTTCCCGATCCTGGCTCCGGCAGCCTCCCAGTAAGCGCTACGCCCCTAACCCTCGTAAAGCTCCAGGGGCAGGCCGGCCGGGTCTTGAAAAAACACGAATCGCTTCTGGGTGAGTTCGTCGAGGCGAATCGGCTCCAGCTCAACGCCCTTGGCTTGCAGGGATTGCACGGCGGCATCCAGGTCGGGGACGGCAAAGGCAAGATGGCGCAGCCCGCAGGCTTCGGGGCGGCTGGGGCGGGCGGGCGGAGCCGGAAACGAGAACAGCTCGATCGCCTCGGTGGGGCTGACGCGCAAATCCAGCTTGTAGGACTGGCGTTCGGCCCGGTAGGTTTCGCGCAGAATCGCAAACCCCAGCACCTCGGTGTAGAAGCGCTTCGAGGCGACGTAGTCGGAGCAAATGATGGCGATGTGGTGGAT
The DNA here is from genome assembly GCA_046080625.1 of Elainella sp. Lineage (GTDB taxonomy): Bacteria > Cyanobacteriota > Cyanobacteriia > Elainellales > Elainellaceae > Elainella. The sequence continues at coordinate 1,094 of JBJTUI010000330.1, forward strand.
ATGGCTAATCTGCATAGGCTGGGTGCGGCAAGGCTGGTTCAGAGCATAGCGCTTTTGGCCAGATCGGGCCATAGGGCCAAGCTACAGGAGCAAGCCCTGTTCGACTGACAGATCCTTTGCGTCTTTGAACCCAGGCAGGTGGGTTTTGGCTTTGTAGTTGCGGCTTCTAGCCGCCAGCACCCCTAGTTTTGTCAGTCGGGGATCAACCCACAAATCAAGCTTGGCAAATACGCAGTCCCTATCCTGTCAGGAATTTTCAACCTCTGATCCCTCTTTGTCTCTGGGGGTTGAGTACAGGCCTAATGGAAAGTCCGGTTGCCCGATCTGGATTTTGTAAGATTGAAGCATTCTGAACGGGAGTGCATCTCCCTAGCGGTGATTTCGGCGGCATTCTGGAGGACAGATATTCTTCGCAGAACTGCTGCTGTCAGAGTCACACTGCTATTACCATCACCGTTACTAAATCGATTACCTACTAAGCAACTGACCGCTATGGCTGCTGTGATTTTCTATGAAAAGCCGGGTTGTATCAACAACACTAAGCAGAAGACGCTCCTGACGGCAGCTGGACATCAGGTGGATGCCCGCAATTTGCTGACCACAGCCTGGACGCCTGAGCGCCTCCGCCGTTTCTTTGGGGAACGCCCCGTGGCGGAATGGTTCAACCCCAGCGCCCCACTAGTCAAATCCGGCGCGGTGGTTCCGGCAGAACTGGATGCCGATGCGGCCCTGTCGCTGATGATCCAGCAGCCGCTGTTGATTCGTCGTCCTCTGATTGAGAGCGGCGAGCGCCACACCGTTGGATTTGATCTGGATGAAATTTCGTCCTGGTTGGGGATGACAGCGGTTTCACCGCAGCAGGATCTACAAACCTGCCCTCGGTCACAGCATGCTACTCAGCATGATTCTCAAACTGCATCCTCTAGATGCCACGCCTAGTTCTCAGATTCCTTCCAAACCCCTTTCACTTCCTATGTCTGACTCCCATTCTTCTTCGCAACTCGTCCCGGAAGCTGGCCTGAGAGCTTCCCACTTCGCGGATTTGGTTCGGTTGGCCCAGATCGTCTATGACCCTTCGGGTGGTCTGTCGGGGCGAGCGATGGCGGTCGATTGGCGAGCCTTTTTGCCGGAAGCGGTGGTGATCGACCTGAAGATTTTGGGACAGCGCTACCAGTTTGCCTCGCCCCACGTTTCGCCCGACGTGATCTGGGAGCAGCTCAGTCCTGCTAGCCGCAAATGGTTCATCGCCAACCGCACTTCGCTGGCCGAGCTAGAAGAAACTTTTCTGGCCCGCGATGAAGATTGATGAAATGCACAAGCTTGGTTTAGTTGAGAGACGCTCAACGAGGGTGGGTCTTCAGCCCAGCGGAGGGGGAAAGCCCCCTCCACCCTCTTTCTATTTGTATCCAGC
>JBJTUI010000331.1:0-14201 GCA_046080625.1 Elainella sp.
CAATTTCCGCAGCAGCTTGTTTACGATCTCAATTCCGGTCTGGTCTGGCCGAATCGACAGGGTGAAATAGCGGTAGATCTCTTTAGCGAGATGCAGCGCTGCCGCCTTGATTCGCTGAACTCGCTCGTCAGTTTCCTGGTAAGGGTTGCCGTCGAGCAATTCCAGCAGGCCGAGCTGGTCGATCAGGGCAGCCCGGAAAAACGACTTGGGCAGCCGGTGAGACAGCTTCACCCGATCGCTTAGGACGGCTTCGACCTGCTGACCTGATTCTCGCTTGGTGGCGTCGAGGTTGGGTAGCTGCACGTCTGCGGCAGTGCGGCGCGGCTTCAACTCGTAGCCCAGCGCTGCCGCCTGTTCAAAGATTGTCTTAATAACGCTTACGCTGTATCCCGTGCGTTGTTCCAATGTTTTCAGCAGAATTTCTTTATTGTTCATCGTCGGGTCCTCGTCATCCCAGCTACGACATTCAGCAATAGCCAACAGTGTTTTAATTAAATCAACAGTCAAACAAGTCGTCAGAGCTAAAATCAGCACTACGAGAGCTGTAATCATTCCAAAACCTCCCATCGTGCCGCTTCTGCTGCCATTGCTTCGATCGTCGCATTCCGCGACTGAATCATTGCGTTTTTTTCGGCCAGCTCCCCAGCAAGATTGATTGAGAGCTGCTGAAGCTGTCTGATCGCTGTTTGAGCCAACGCTAAAGCCTCTTGCAGATTGCCAGCTTCAGCCTGACTGCGAGCCATTGTGAGAACCAGTTCCTCCTGGTTCTGCTGCGGCAGAAGTCGCCACGAAATCAACAGAAATTCTTGGGATATCGGACACAAGTTATTCATTAAGGTACTCCTTCAGTGCTGCCCGGTTTTCTGCAAACCGGGAACTTTTTAGTTGTCTCAAGGTTTTTGCTTCGATTTGCCGCACCCGCTCACGCGAAATGCCCACAATGACAGCAATAGCCGACAAAGACAAAGGCTCTCCTCCGCCAAAGCCGTACCGCAACTCTAGAATAGACCGCTGTTGCTCTGGAAGTCGCAGCAGTAGGCATTGAACCTGGTAGCGCAACTCTAGGGATTGAGCGTAAACCTCCGGGGATTGAGCAGAGTGGTCAGCAATCAGGCTGCCCAGTTCGGTATCTTCGCCGGGGCCGACCCGGAGGTTGAGCGAGAGCGAACGCTGCTGCAACTGCTGGAGGTCGCGCAGCTGATCCGGCTTCATTTCTAGGGATTCAGCCAGTTCGGCCTCGGTGGGGTTGCGGTTTAAATCTTTAAGCAGCTCGCGATGGGCCTTCTTCAGCTTATTGAGTTTTTCGACCATGTAAAGCGGCAGGCGAATCGTGCGGGCATTCTTGGCGATGGTTCGACTAATAGCTTGGTCGATCCACCCATAGGCATAGGTGCAAAACTTGCAGCCCCTGTCTGGATCAAACTTTTCCGTGGCTCGATTCAAGCCCAGAGCACCTTCCTGAATCAGATCCAGAAACGGCACGCCCCGGTTCAGGTAGCGCTTGGCAATCGACACGACCAGCCGCAGGTTAGAGCGAATCATTTTGCGCTTGGCCACCCGGCTCAAGTAGAGGCGATGTTCTAACTGACGTTCGGTGAGGTTGAGCTTGGCGGCCAGATCGGCTTTGGTAACAGGCCGCTCTAATTCGACTTGCAGCGCTTCTTTTAACTCTTCCACTTCGCCTAAAAACTTGACTCGCCGAGCTAACTCCACCTCTTCGTTTGGCTTCAGCAGCGGATAGCGGGCCATTTCCTTGAAGAACGCTCCGACCGCATCATCCGAAATCGTTTTGCGGTATCCCGAAGCCCGACTGGCCATCAGATCTTCCAGATCTTCTTCTGAACCAAAGCCAATCATCGAAGACAATTCATTGCCCTCTACGGTGCGGGCAGCTTCTGAGATATCCATAGACTGAATATCGGTATTAGTCTCACCGAAATATTCGTCTCCTGAAACTGCGACGAGCCGGAGTGGGTCTGTTGAATCGAGCGAATTGAGGATGGAGTTATTCATGGTCTGCCTTAGTGGTGTGCCTGCTTTAGGTGTATCTGTTGGCGCAAATCTAACGAGAGCTGAACTGGTGTGGCCAAGCGGAGTTAGCGGCTAAATCGAGACTGGTAACTGGGTGAGACAGCGGTTGGGGAAAAGAAATATATTGCAAAGCAGCAAAGGTGGGAATCAATTGGAGTAGATTTGGAGATGCAGCTCGCTGAATTGAATGGCTAACTCGGAACCTCTGAGGATGTCGAGAATTCGCACCTGATTGAAAGGGTTTAGAATCGCGAACCTGTTGTGAGAGCCAAGTGTGAGAGCCAAGCAATCAGATCTAAATATCTATCCTGAGCCATTTCTGGGTTCTATGCATTTCGTGCCGTCTACTTGAGTCGCCACGATTCGAAACGGTGAGCTGACCTGATATCAAAAGCCAAGTAAGAGGCAAGTTCTGACCGTTAGCTGCTCTAAAGCTTTATGCAGTACGGTTCGAGCTTGCTTTGTGGCTATATCGACATGGCTATATCAATCCGGTTTTGAATACAGCCCTACTTGTTGCCTACCTGTTACCTGATGCCTGTCCAGAGCTGGTCTGATGCCTGTTGAGTAACAGTCCTGATTGCGGTGCTGCTGGGTTTTATTTCGTTCCACATTTCAGTTCAGTTTGCTATTCGATACGAAGCACGATGCTTTCCTTGCTCTATGTTCCTGCCTTTGTCAGTCCAGTCTTTACTGCGATCTGTATCGAGCAATGGCCTAGATGACGGGGCGGAACAGGAAACACCTGACGGAATAACCTGAATGGTCAACCTGCGGTCGCAACATCGCGTTCGCAAGCCGCGAATCATGGATCGATAACATCTAGCTGATGATCTGCATGAATCCAGCCCCCGACAAATCAGTTTCCTGACAAACCAGCTACCTGATCAATCCACTTCATCAACCAGCTTCGGAATAGAGCTTAACGACTCAACCAATCGCAGGCTGAGAAATTAACCTTATTCCATAGCCAACAAATAGCCACAAGCGTGCAGACTGCCCAGCGCTGAAGCGCTACCCTCATCTCTGTACAGCCGAATCTGTACAACCGAATCTGCAAAACCGAATTCAAAACCAACTTGTCTGCCCGACTGAAGCTCTGCCTAACTTGCGTTCTAACCCTCGTAACCCGGCTCATGGTGGTTACACAGAAAGTAGCCACAACTTAAAGCCAATCTACAGGAGTTTTGGATGTTGTCAAGCCCAATTGCTTGTTCAACCCCAGAGGAGATGGAAATCCCGACAATGCACCGAGATAATCGCCCCCTTACAACACAGAGTTCGAAGCTCAGAGCGATAAGGTAATCGATTCCTTGCCTATATGCAATTCACATTGAACCTGTTTTGCGTCGAAAATCACTGTATGACAGTTCTTGATGCAACTCAGGCAAGAACCCCTAATTGCTTTGAAGCCCTCTAGCCCAGTGAACTAGGCTGAAGGTGAGTCTAATATAGCAGGCTCTTGTCTGATATCAAGTCCCCTAGCAGATTTTTTTCAAAAAAAACAGATTTGGCTCTGCTGGCTTGGATTCATCTGGGGGAGTCGCTTACCCAAACGGTCGCAGCAACAGCGGCCAGGGGAGCCGCAGGAATCAGCTCATCAAGCCACATTTCAGCGAGGTTAACCCCAGTCGATCTGGTGTTGCCCAGGTTTTGGGGCGTTTGCCCTGCTTGGTCTGGTATAGCTGCCTGAATACCCTGGCCTAGCGGGCGGAACGGGCAGAGCGTTTAGGGTAGTTTTTCGGTCGATAGCCGTCGATAGCTAGACAGTGTATTTTTAGATTTAGCGAAGTACGAAGTAAATTCAAGCTGTATGTAGATTTTGCAATATTCTGATATTTTTCGATACTATCCCTTTGCTACCATCACCTGGAATGACCAGCACCATAATCCTAGGTAATGCCCTAGTGACGCCTTGGGGACGGTCAACAGCGGCTCTCGGAACCGGTTTGCTTGCGGAACCCGGCATCCTGGATTAGACTGCTTAGACAATTTCGCCAGTTTGGGGATGCAGCTTCACGCAGACCAAGCAGGCTAATAGAGTTTGGGCTGATTGAAAAAGCTGGTTGAAAAATCAGTACAGAAAGCCAACTCGGGTAGGGTAGAGGCCTGCTGGTGAGCCAGTTTGCCTAGCTGATCCAAGCTGAACGCTGGTTCCAATGCACAGGCTCCGATCCACAGGCTCCGATGCGCTGGCTTCAATGCACTGGCGTCGGCTGTAAATTCGATCAGCAGTTCCAGAGCCGATGGCCCTACCTGTAGCCCTCCCGTTCAAAATATTCAATAATAGTATAGATGTACTCAACTGCGCCTGCTATGCCTATGCCGCTTGGAGTGGCTGAACCTCAAGTGAACTACCGCTCTGACCGCGTGGCTGACCTCCAGCCCTCGTGGGTTGAGGTGCTGGTAGATTGTCCCGGCGCGCAAGGGCTATATACCTACAGTTTGATGGGTCTGGCTCTGCAGCCAGGAGATATCTTGTCTGTGCCGTTTGGAGCCCAGCAGGTCGGTGGGATTGCGATTCGGCTGCTTGACCAGCCCCCAGCCGAGCTCGAAGTTAGCGCCATTCGGCCCGTCGAGGAAATAATTAGTCAGGGCTTTTTCCCCACCCAATACTGGTCGCTGCTGGAGCGCGTTGCCCGCTACTACCACACGCCGCTGATCCAGGTGGTGCGCGTTGCCCTGCCTCCTGGACTGTTGAGCCGCTCCCAGCGTCGGATTCGGCTGTTGCTGCCAGGGGATGCCATGATAGACCAGGCTTTGGCCAGCAGTCTGTCTCCCGCCGCCGGGCAAATTTTAGATTTGCTACAGAGGCAAAAACAGCAGGGCCATAAACCCAAAGACTATTCCTGGCAGTATCTCCAGCGCCAGGTGCGTCATGCGGCTCGGGGGCTGCGGGAGTTGACCCAGCGGGGTTGGGTCGAGAGCTATCTGGAATCTCCAGCGCCCGTGCGGCCCAAACAGCGGCAGGTGGCGATTCTGACCGGAGCCGCAACCGACCTCAGCCCCCGGCAGCAGGAAATTTTGGATGTGCTGAAGCGGCGGGGCGGCGAGATGTGGCTCCAGGAGCTTCAGCAAACCTGCCAGGTCAGCTCCTCGGTTCTGAAAACCCTGGCCCGCAAGGGAAGTTTGGTGATCGAAGCGCGTGAGGTGCTGCGGTTGGATGCAAACCCGGTGCAGCCCGATTTTCCTAAAACGCTGACCACCGATCAGCAGCAGGCGCTGGAGCAGATCCGATCGCTGCGGCAGTTTGCTTCGGTGCTGCTGCATGGCGTCACGGGCTCCGGCAAAACCGAGGTCTACCTCCAGGCCATCGCGCCCCTGCTGGAGCAGGGCAAATCGGCGCTGGTGCTGGTGCCCGAAATTGGCCTTACCCCTCAGCTCACCGACCGGTTTCGCGCCCGGTTTGGCAGCCAGGTCTGCGTTTATCACAGCGGCCTTTCGGAAGGGGAGCGCTATGACACTTGGCGGCAAATGCTCAACGTCCAGTCCCAGATCGTGATCGGCACCCGTTCGGCGATTTTTGCCCCGCTGGCCAACCTGGGCATGATCATTCTGGACGAGGAGCATGACGACAGCTTCAAGCAGGATCAGCCTGCTCCCTGCTACCATGCCCGCACCGTGGCCCAGTGGCGAGCCGAACAGGCCAACTGTCCACTGCTGCTTGGTTCGGCCACCCCCGCCCTAGACACCTGGGTCGAGTTCCAGGCGGCCAGTCCTTATAATCGCTACCTCTCCCTACCCAACCGCATCCAGACCCGCCCGCTGCCGCCGATTGAGGTGGTAGACATGCGGCAGGAACTGCGCCAAGGCAACCGCTCGATCTTTAGCCGCTCCCTGCAAGCGGCCCTAGCCGAACTCCAGGAGCGGGGGCATCAGGGGATTTTGTTTATCCATCGGCGTGGCCACAGCACCTTTGTCTCCTGCCGCAGCTGTGGCTATGTGCTCAGCTGCCCCGACTGCGATGTTTCCCTGACCTATCACCAGCCCCGAGAGGGCGGCTATGAGTCTCTACACTGTCACTACTGCGGCTACCGCCAGCCCCACCCGCCCCACTGTCCGGCCTGCGGTTCGCCCTACCTGAAGCATTTTGGCAGCGGCACCCAGCGGCTGATTCAGGAGCTGAACCGCAGTTTTCCAGAGCTGCGCTGCATCCGGTTTGATAGCGATACTACCCGTACTAAAGGGGCGCACCGGGCTTTGCTGAACCGGTTTGCCCAGGGCGAAGCCGACCTGCTGGTGGGCACCCAAATGCTGACCAAGGGGATTGACCTGCCCCAGGTGACGCTGGTGGGGGTCGTGGCTGCCGATGGCCTGCTGCACTTGGCCGACTACCGGGCGGGCGAACGGGCCTACCAAACCCTGACCCAGGTGGCTGGACGCGCTGGCCGGGGAGAATCTCCGGGCCGGGTGATCATCCAGACCTACTCACCCCAGCATCCGGTGATCGAGGCGGTAGTGCGACAGGACTATCCGGCCTTTGTGGCATCTGAGCTCGAGCATCGAACAATCCTCCACTATCCGCCCCAGGGTCGGCTGGTGCTGTTTCGACTGAGCGGAGTCGAGCCCACAGCCGTTGTTCGGGCCGCCGAGGCAGTCGCCCAGTTTCTGCGACATCACCTGGCTGGGCAGACAAACTGTGAGCTGTTGGGGCCAACGGCTGCCGCTGTGCCGCGAGTGGCTCGTCGCTACCGCTGGCAAATCTTGCTGAAAACCTGGTCCGACTCGCCGCCAGAACTGCCTAGTCTGGAAGACCTGCGACACCACTGCCCAAACGCGGTCAGCCTCACGGTGGATGTAGACCCGCTGCATCTGCTCTAGGCGACGCTCTCTAATTCCTTAGAGCCGCAGAAATGCCTCTAGGACCGGTGCTTTTGCTGCCGTTGGCGCACTGCTATGGTGGCCCGATCGACCGGGAAGCCGACTACGGGAATTACCTGATACTTCCGCTCGGCTTCCAGCTGTTTCAGTTCCGTATAGTCCACCCAGTGGATGCAGTCCACCGGGCAGGTGTCGATCGCCTCCTGGATCACGTCCTCCGAGTCGCCGTCCTGGCGAATCACCCGCGACCGACCATAGTCGGGTTCGATGTAGAAAGTATTGCGGGCAACATGGGCGCAGTGCTTGCAGCCAATGCAGGTGACTTCATCCACGTAGACACCGCGCTGGCGAATCGTGCCGCCCAGCTCAGGCTCCAGCCCGGTGCGTTCTGGGGCATCACGCAGGACGCCGCCTAGTTCGGGAGCCAGTTCAGGACCCGCTTCTGCGTCAAAGCTCGACCAACGAATCTGGGCGTCAGTGGGGGAACCAGAGGGCTCGCCTGCAGCAAAATCACTCATAGGAAAATCCGGGCGAACTAAATTCAGGGCAAACTTGGAGGCCGAAGCAAGAATCGTCTTGAAAGCGCTATCTGTCTAGCGCCATTCATCAAAAACAGACATAAAAAACAAGCCCGGAGCCCGGGCTTGCCTCAGCCTATGCGCTCCAGCGCTGCAGCACGAGTCGGATGCTGCCGTCCTGATTTTGCTGTTGTTCGGCCAGCTGGAAGCCCTGACGCGAGGTTTCCTTGACCACCGTGTGGTAGGCATAGCGCTGGGTCACCTGCTTTAAGAAGCCTTCGACCGAGAGGGGCTGCTGCCAATATTGCAGGTCAGCCACCAATTCATACTGCTCCTGGTTTTGGCTAAATCCAATGTCGTAGCCGTTGTCTTGCTCAATTACCACTTCAGCCGTCTGGGTCTGGCCACGATAGCCACGAATCGGCTGAGGTCCGGATTTCCAGGCAATTCCTAGGTCATTCAGAGCGTCCTGCAGGGAGCTGAGATCGCGAATCTGGGTTTTAATCTGGCTAAAGTGTGACATGGGAAGTTTCGCTAAGAAGTTGGCGTGAGCTAAAAGTTGGCGTGAAAAAAGCAGGTGGAATTACCACTCGCTGTAGGTCGCTTGCGTCTGGGTATTGGTTTGCTGAACTGGCTGAGCGAAAAATTCAGAAGTTGACTCCTGGTGTACGACTTGGCCAAGCTTGGCTTCAATCGCCGCAGTGACCTCGGCGCAAGAGGCCCCAATGATGCCTGTCACCTTTTCCTGAACTCGGCCATCAGGATAAATCACAAATTCCAGCGTTTCCATAGCAGCTAACCTCGGAACGAACTGTGTGAACCTCATCCGCCGTGACTCGTTGTCAAGTCTGCACCCGCCCAACCGAATCACTCTATTGTTAATTAACTCGTGCTGAAGAAATCAACTCGAATCAAAACGCAATAAAAATAAACCGCACAGTGAGGCTCTACTCTTTAATTAGTAAGTTTCGCGCAACTGCCCAAAGCAGTCAAGCAGACCTAAGAGAGAAAAGTGCTGTCCAAGTAATCAAACCTTTGCAGAGGTCTATAGAAAAACTCTGATGATTCAGGCATCATCTGCCTCAAGTAGCTCAGTCGCAGAGAGATCCATCAGCGTTTCTTCCTCTTCCTCCAGGGCATAGACCGGCTGCACCACAAACGGCAGGCAGGCTCCCCGCAGCCCCCGCCGAATTCGCTCGGGCGTCTCTGGAAACAGCACGAACAGGGGATGGATGTCGTCTGCCCCTTCGCTGAGCAAATGCTGGTGGCGTTTGGGCAACAGCCACTCGTAGCCCTGGTTCAGCCAGATCTGAGTTTGCCGCCAGCGCATTAGCAGGGACGAAAAATCCTCCTGGGGCCGGTGAATAAACACAAACAGCTCGACGCCTGTTTTAATTTTCCATTCCGGGTCGCACATCAAAATCGCTAGATCGGCAGGAATCTGCACCACTTCACCAGGAGCCACGCTGGTCTGGCTGTGGGCAGCGGTAGCGGAAACCGCGTTACGCAGGCGAATCAGCGGCAGGGGCAGAGTAATTACGCTCTCTGCGGGCCGCCGCATACTCGGAATCAGCTCCAGATAGGGCCGGAACTGCTTCAGCAGGGCGATAGCACCGCGATAATCGCTACAGTCCGCCAAAACTTCTTCGTAATAAATCTGTTTAACAGCCATGTAGGATTCTTAAGATAGATTTCGCCATGGTTACATTTTATCGCTGGGGTGAAATCACGCTGTCAGGAGGGCTGGGCCTGAAACCATACAAAATGCCCCTGGTGAGGGGCATCAGAAGGGGCCAATTTAGTGACCCAAAATTTTCGGCCCAGCAGAGCCCTACTTGATCGCATCCATAATGCCGAAGATCGGCAGGTACATCGCGACCAGAATCGAACCCACCATGCCGCCCAATACCACGATCATGATCGGTTCCATGATGCTGGTCAAAGCTTTCACGGCCTGCTCCACCTCATCCTCGTAGAAGTCGGCTACCTTCATCAGCATGGTGTCGATTTCGCCGGTTTCTTCGCCGATGCTGATCATCTGGATGGCCATCACCGGAAACACCTTCTCGCGCTGGAGGGCCAGACTGATCATGCCGCCGGTCTGCACCTCCTTGCGAGCCTCGTCTACCGCATTGGCAATCACCTGGTTGCCCGCCGTATCGCGCACGATTTCCAGCGAGGTCAAAATGGGCACCCCAGAGCGGGAAAGTGCCCCAAAGGTACGACAGAAGCGAGCCGTGGCGGTTTTCTGGATCAGATCGCCAAACAGGGGCATCTTCAGGAAAAACCGGTCCATGGTTTCGCGCCCAACGCGAGTTTTGTAGTACTGCTGGTAGGCAAACACCAGCACCACCACAGCTACGATCAGAATCACCAGCCCGATACTTCGCAAGAATTTACTGATGCCAATCATAAAGGCCGTAAAGGGCGGCAGCTGGGCATTCAGCTCCTCAAAAATATTGGCAAAAATCGGCAGCAGGAAAATACACATGCCCAGGAAGATCAGGACGGCGATGATGCCGACAGCCACCGGGTAGGTCATGGCCGACTTGATCTGGTTTTGCAGGCGGGCCACGTCCTCCAGCAGCTTGGCTAGCCGGTTCATCACCTCGTCCAGCACCCCACCCACTTCTCCGGCCTGCACCATGCTGGTATAGAGGCCATCAAAACAGTGGGGATGTTTGCGCATCGCTTCCGACAGGTTGGTGCCCTGCTGCACGTCAGCGCTAATCTCCTGGAGAGCTTTTTTCAGTTTGGGGTTGGGGCATTGATCCGACAGCACCCCTAGTCCCCGCACCAGGGCCACCCCGGCGTTGATCAGCACAGCGAACTGGCGCGAAAAGATCGCCTTGTCTTTGACCGTAACCGCCGTCAGGGCGGTTTGAACATCCTTGAGGTCGAAGTTGCTGAGCCGATCGACCAGACCGCGATCCTCAGTCAGTTCTTGCACAAACAGCCCTTTCTCACGCAGGGCAGTTCTGGCCTCTCCGGGAGACTCTGCCGTGATTTTCTCGCGGCGGGCATTTCCTTTGGTGTCTCTGGCTCGAACAACGTAGGTAGGCATAGGGGAGTAACGATTGGAATAAAAATGCGGTGAGGAGAGTGACTCTTGGCCTAGACAGTTGATATGGGCTGATGCCTCAAAGCATAGCGGCTTTGACCGAATTCGAAAGCAATTGGCTGAAACTCAATCACTGAAAACTCAGTGGCTGAAATCGGTCCAAACATACTGATCAAACATACTGGTCCAAACATACTGGCCTGCTTACTGGCCCGAACTCATTGGGCAATCAACCCCTGGCAGCTGACGAGAAAACCGCCTGATGCAGGAGACTGCTCCGACTCGGTCTGGGCGGCCTAATCATAGGGGCGCTTTGCCAGATTTTGAGTTGAAGCAGCCCAAAAAGTATTTTCAACGCTGGATCTGGGGATAGCTAAGGATCACTTTATCCTGAATCCCGCCTAGCCCGATCCAGATTTCACGCAGCCCCAGACCGCCGCTGACCAGGCGACCCTATTTGGCGGCGGCCATGCCGGGCTTGGCCGTTCCGGGCACGGGGGCATTGCCGATCAGGCGCTGGAGTTCGTCCGGGCGAGAGGTTTTGGACATGGCCGACTCAAACGAAATCTGGTTGGCCTTGTACAGATCCGCCAGCACTTTCTCCAGCGTCACCATACCCAACTTACCGCCCGTCTGGATGGCCGAGTAGATCTGGGAGGTTTTGCCTTCCCGGATCAGGTTGGAAATTGCCGGAGTCACGATCATGATCTCCTGGGCCATCACCCGACCGAATTCACCGGGCTTGGGGTTCTTGCGAGCCACCAGGGTCTGGCTGAAGACGGCCACTAGCGAGTTGGAGAGCTGCACCCGCACCTGCTGCTGCCGCTCTGAGGGAAATACGTCGATAATCCGGTCTACGGTTTGGGCCGCCGAGCTGGTGTGCAGGGTGCCAAATACCAGGTGGCCCGTTTCTGCGGCGGAGATGGCGAGTGAGATCGTCTCTAGGTCGCGCATTTCACCCACCAGAATGATGTCCGGGTCTTCCCGCAGGGCGGCTTTAAGGGCGTTGGCGAAGCTCTTGGTGTCTTCACCCAGCTGGCGCTGGTGGATCAGGCTCTTGATCGGCTCGTAGACAAATTCGATTGGGTCTTCAACGGTGAGGATATGCTCGGCGCGGGTGCGGTTGATCAGGTCGATCATGGCGGCCAGCGTCGTGGTTTTACCAGAACCAGTCGGCCCAGTCACCAGGATCAAGCCCCGGGGCTTCTCGGACATTTCCCGCACCACGTCGGGCAAACCGAGCTTGTCGAAGCTGGGAATTTTGGAACTCAAGGCCCGCAGACAGGCGGCAAAGGTGCCCCGGTCCTTATAGACGTTGACCCGGAAGCGGGCCAGCCCCTTGACGCCGTAGGAACAGTCCAGCTCCCAGTTTTGCTCCAGGTTTTTGCGCTGGGTGTTGTTGAGCATGCTGAAGATCAGGCGCTGGCATTGCTCTGCCGTCATCGGCTCGTCGCCAATTGGGGTGAGGTGGCCGCTAATCCGAAAATAGGGCGGTAACCCTGCCGACAGGTGCATGTCGGAGCCCCCCATTTCGATCAGCTGTTCCATCAAGTCTTCGATCATTAAATCCATAGGTTCTCTCCTTGAGCAGGGAAGCGGTGGGACTGAAAAAAGGTGGATGAATCAAGCGTAAAGAAGGCAATTAGCCCTGAATGGGCCTGCACCCGAAGCAGCTAGCTCTAATCCTGGAAGCGCGGCGTTGTGCAGTAGGGGCAGTCCAGCCACTCCTGCTTCAGTTCGGCGGCACAGGTGCGGCAGGTCAGGGAGGTCTTGCGTTTGGCCTTGAGTTCGGCCTCTAGACCCGTATCGGTGAAGGTGACGCGCTCGACTTCTTCCAAGGTGGTCATGCCCTGACGCACCAGATCGAGGCTGTAGGCCAGCAGGGTTTTCATGCCCTCTTCGACCGCTGCCTCTTTAATCCGCTCGGTCGGCGCACCCTCGGTGATCAGCGTTTGAATCCGCTCCGTCACCCGCATCACCTCGTAAACCCCGGCCCGGCCCTTGTAGCCCGACCCCTTGCAGGTGGAACAGAGGGCGTTTTCGGCTACGGCCTGCTGGATCTCTTCGTTGCTGAGTGTATTGGCGCGATAGAAGGTGATATCGGCCTCGCGAGACGCCGAAAGGCCAAACCGGGACAGCTCTTCGGGCGAAGGATTGTAGGGGATGCGGCATTCCGAGCAAACTCGGCGCATCAGCCGCTGGGCCAGGACGCCAATCAGCGAGCTGGACACCATGAAGGATTCCACGCCCATTTCGTCCAGACGGGCCACGGCGCTAGCGGCATCGTTGGTGTGTAGGGTCGTCAACACCAGGTGACCGGTTAGAGCGGCTTCAATCGCGGTTTTGGCGGTTTCGCGGTCGCGGGTTTCACCCACCAGAATCACGTCCGGGTCTTGCCGCAAGAAGGCGCGCAGGATCGAGGCGAAGTCCATGCCCTTCTCCCGGATCACCTGCACCTGGGTCAGACCGGGCAGCGAATATTCAATCGGGTCTTCTGCCGTGCTGATGTTGATGCCGGGGTCGTTGCGTTCGGCCAGGGCCGAATAGAGCGTTGTGGTTTTACCAGAGCCGGTCGGCCCCGTGACCAGAATCAGCCCGAAGGGCCGCGACACCATTTCCTGAACGATTTGTAGGGTCTCCGGGTCGCCAATCAGCTTGTCTAGCCCGAGCTGGGTGGCCGAGTTGTCCAGAATCCGCAGCACCACCTTTTCGCCATAACGGCTGGGCAGGGTGTTGACCCGGAAGTCTACCTTGCGGCCATCAAATAACCGGCGAATTCGACCGTCCTGGGGCATCCGCCGTTCGGCGATATCCAGGTTGGCCATGATTTTGAAGCGGGCCGTTACCGCCGGAATGATTTTCTTGGGCAGGGATTCCAAGCCCTGACGCAGCACCCCGTCCTTGCGGAAGCGAATCCGCAGCGATTCTTCCTGGGGCTCAATGTGAATGTCGGAGACGCCTTCTTGCAACGCCTTAGCCAGCACCTTGTTAGCCAGGGTGATGATCGGAGCGGCATCGGCATCTTCCAGGGCCGCATCCAGGTTGACCTCGGCATCGTCGTCCGGCTCTTCCAGGTCGAGGTAGTCGAGGCTTTCAATATCAGACTTGACATCTACCTTCGATTCAAAGTCGAGCTGCTTCTGGCGCTCCACCTGCTCGTCCAGGTATTGGGAAATCAGTCGCTGGTAATCTTCTGCCGTGATCACCATGCGCTGAAGCGCCAAGCCCTGGGGCCGCAGAATCCGGTTCAGGTCGTCCTGGGCGGCCAGATCATCGGGGTTGACCATGGCCACCAGCACCGAGGGCGGCTCCCCTTCTGTGCGCGAGAGCGGAATCAGCCGATAGCGGCGGCAGACATCCACCGGGATCAGGGTCTCGATCAGCTGGGTCAGCTGGCTGGCGTTGATCTGGTTGATTTCGGGATCGAGTGATTCGACCCCATAGAGAATTTTCAGCTCAAACAGCTGCTGTTTCTTGTATTGGCGCAGCAAGTCGGGCGGAAGCTGCTGCCCGGTGATCATTGCCAGGATGTCGGTCAGGGGCTTGCCAGTCTTGCGACTTTCGATCAACGCCTGTTGCATCTGTTCGTTGTTAACGAACCCAGACTGAACGACTTTATTACTAAAGGGAGAAAAATTGTGCTGAACAATCAGGGCGCGCCGCTGCGACGAGGAATTGGTCATAGCTGATGGCAGATAGATTCCTTATAGATTACAGTGTGCCCACCTGACTGGGCCGAATCGACTTGGGCTCGGGTTTTGGTGCTGGGC
>JBJTUI010000332.1:0-18344 GCA_046080625.1 Elainella sp.
CCCCTTGCCTGCTCAGGTTATTTTTACAAGACTCCTTAGGGGAGTCCAGAGGGCAAGCCTTCTGTTGAGGGCGCAGCCCCCAATCCCCCCACCGTCCTACAGTTGCACCTATCTACAGTTGCACCTATCTACAGTTGCACCTATCTACTTAGGCAGCTTGTACGAATAAGTTGATCACCTGGATCGGTCTACTGGCTTGAACAAGGGGCTTAAGCCCCTTGCCTGCTCAGGTTATTTTTACAAGACTCCTTAGTCGTCCCGGTCGAAGCGGTGGTAGAGGAAATCGAGCGCCTGGGCGTGCAGCTCCTGGTAGAGCGGGTTTTCACGGATATGATCCCGGTCGCGGGGGTGGGGAAACGGCACCTCTAGAATTTCTCCGATCGTGGCGGCAGGCCCGTTGGTCATCAGCACGATGCGGTCGCTCATGTAGATCGCCTCATCAATGTCGTGGGTAATCATAATCACGGCCTGACGCTGGCTTTCCCAAATCCGCAGCACCTGCTGCTGGAGCTTGCCGCGAGTCAGGGCATCCAGTGCCCCAAACGGTTCGTCCATCAGCAAAATTTTGGGCCGCACGGCCAGAGCCCGAGCGATGCCGACCCGCTGCTTCATGCCGCCCGAGATTTGATCTGGGTATTTGTCAGCCGCTGCCGTCAGGTTGACCATGGCCAGATGCTCCTCGACCAGCTGGATCTTTTCGGCCAGGGGCAGCTGGCGAAACACCTCATCAATCGCCAGCCGAATGTTTTGCCGCACCGTCAGCCAGGGCAGCAGACAATATTGCTGAAATACCATCATCCGATCGGCGGCAGGTTTGCGAATTGGCTGGCCTTGCAGCAGCAGCTTGCCCGAGCTGGGCCGGTCGAGTCCGGCTACAATCCGCAGCAGTGTAGATTTACCACAGCCCGAATGCCCGACAATGGTGACGAACTCGTGCTCGTCTAGGCTGAAGTTGATTTGATCCAGAACGGAAACTTCACCGCCGCCCGGTTTTGGGAAAGTTTTGGTCAGATCAGCGATTTCGAGAAACGGCAGAGACATGGGTGTGGAATGGGCAGAGTCGGCAGACGGAGCCGTTTGGGTGCGGGAGTGAGGGGGCTGCATAGAAGTATGACTCATAAACTTTCTCCGGGTTAAGGATTTTCAGGAAAGACCGGAAGCGTCACTTAAACAAAAACAGAACAAATCCGCAGACTATTCCGCAGACTATTGCAGGCGACATCAGGCTTGGCCCTGGGCAAAGGCAAAGGTCTGGGGTCGGTTGGCCCGAATCTCGAAGCTATTGAGGTAGCCGACCGGATCGCTGGGATCGAAGGGTTTGCCGTCAATGAACAGATTGCCAGGCTCGACCTTATAATCCTCTGCTGGACAGGGAATCCCCATCTCCATCGCGATCTCCCGGTAGAGATCGGTGCGCCAGGCCTGCCGGACAATCTGTTCCGCGTTTTTGGGAATCTCGGGAATCTGGCCCCAGCGGGCCGCCTGGGTCATCAGCCATAGACTCTGGGACTGCCAGAGAAAGGTGGAATGGTTGTGGGCAATGTTGCCCTCGGCTTCAGACAGGGCGGCAGGCAGGTGAAAGAACAGGGTCGTCTCGTCCGGCTCTTCAACAATGCGCGACTGGTTGTCAAACCCGCCATAGTTGTAGACGCCTTCGATGCCCGCTCGGGTGAGACTGGGATTAGCTCCCGTAAACGAACGCTGGGAAATCAGCTGGGCCACCTCGGCCCGGTGGGCTGGCTCGCTGCAATAGCGGCAGGCTTCGACCATTGCCTTGACCAGCGAGCGGTAGGTTTTGGGGTTCTCCTGGATGAAGGATTCCTGTACCGCCAGCACCCGATCCGGGTGACCGCGCCAGATCTCGCGACCCTGAGCAAAGGTGAAGCCAATCCCGGTATTGCCCTGAATGGCTCTGGTGTTCCAGGGTTCGGCCACCATGTAGCCCTGCATACCGCCAATCCGCATCGTCACGAGCATCTGGGGCGGCGGGATGATCATGATTCGAAACTCTTCCAGCGGATTCAGGCCAACCGCCGCGATCAGGTAGCGGACAAAGTATTCGTAGATGGCCGAGCTCAAAACCACCGCCAAAACTCGCTTCTCCGAGGGCAGCCCCATGAAATAGCGGTGAAAGTCGCGCTGAAAGGCTTCCAGGTTGCCGCCATATTCGTGCCAGGGCCGCAGCCCCGCTTCCCACATTGCCCGGTTCAGGGTGAGGGCGTTGCCGTGACGGTGGATTGTCATGGCGGCACAGAGGGGAGCATGGCGAGCTCCTTCGGCTCCGGTGCGGGCGTTGGTGACAGCCCCGGAAACCACGGGAGCGGCATCAAGGCGGCCAAAAATCACGCCATCTCGCGAAGTGGCCCAGCTGGCTTCCCGGTTCAGCCGCACGTTCAGGCCATACTTGCGAAACAGCCCTTTCTGCCAGGCCACCGCGAACGGGGCGCAGTCGTTGACGGGCACATAGCCCACTACCAGATCCGGCTTTTCGAGGCTGCGTCGATCGACCACAGGCTCAACCGCTTCACCCCCGACTCCAGTAGGACTGCGGTCGGCATTGATGTTGAGCGAAAATAGAGCCGTTCCTGCCGCTGTAGCTCCTGCGGTCAACAAAAAGTCTCGGCGTTTCCAGTCTCGATTGGTCATGGCAACCCCTGGCGCTAGGACTGGATCGGACGATGGGTAACCCACTCCTGGACTTTGCACAGCAGCAGGTCGAGAATCAGCCCCGTAATGCCAATCAGGAATACCGCCAGGAATACCGAACTGAGGTTGAGCCGACTCCATTCGTCCCAGACAAAAAAGCCAATCCCCACGCCCCCGGTCAGCATCTCAACCGCCACAATCACCAGCCAGGCCACTCCCAGGCTAATTCGCAGCCCTGCGAAAATATAGGGCAGGCTGGCGGGCAGCAGAATTTTGGTCAACTGTCGCCAGCGCGGCATTTCCAGCATTTGGGACACGTCTAAATAGTCACGCGGCACGCTGGAGACGCCCAAGGCGGTGTTGATGGTGGTGGACCAGAGTGAGGTTATGAAAATTACGAAAATCGCCGATGGTTCCGCCAAATTAAAAATAGCCAGGGCAATTGGCAGCCAGGCCAGGGGCGAAACCGGTTTGAAGATCTGGATCAGGGGATTGAGGGCCAGTCTGGCCGGACGAGACAGGCCAATTAGAAAGCCAATTGGTACGGCCACTAGCGCCCCCAACCCAAAGCCGATCAAGACGCGGCGAATGCTGGCCAGAAGCAGCCAGCCAATTCCCAGATCGCCTGGTCCCCGCCGGTAAAACGGGTGCAAAATGAAATCCAGATTGGCGGTTAGCGCCTGCCAAGGCGTCGGCATGATCTCGCTGCGGAGGCTGGCAATCAGCCACCAGACCAGCAGCAGGCCAGTAAAGCCAGCCAGCGGCAGCAAAACTTCAGCCCGCAGCAAGCGGTTGGACTTAGCAGCGCCACGGGCGCCGGATGCCAGGTTCTGTGCCATTCACATCCCTCGCTCAAGATAGTTCGGGTGCTGAGCGTCGAAGAATTCTGATCAGACGAAACCCAGCAGATGATTGGCTGCTGGGGATCTGGCTCAGTCTTCCCTCAAGGCCGACGAGGTTAGCTGACGGGCTAGGGCTGAGAGATGCCCCTTTGCGGAGTCGGATCAAGCTTGAACCGCGTAGTTCTCTGCAAATACGCCCCTTGACTCCTGCTGAAATACTGTAATCTAACGACTTAGATTTCTTGCTATCTAGTGCCTTCTGCAAATGTCTTCAGCTTCAGGAGTCTGGTTCCCCCGCTCCTGATTCAGATACCAGGATTAGGCTGACTTGCTCAGTTAGTCTAGAAGCTAGCACTAATGTTTCAGAATTGCAATCTTCCATGTGGACTTCCAGGGGCTGGGAGGGCCGGGTGAAGACCGCCTTCTGGAGCTAGCTGGGCTTAGGTGAGGTCGGGTGAGGGAGAGCGGCCTGGATCAGGCTGGACTGGGAAGATTGGGCAGGGCTGTCCTGGAAGAACTGGCGAATGTTGCCGTTGCGAAAGACCAGCCAGATCAGGTAGCCCGCCAGGGCCAGACCAGCCGCCGCCAGCAGCAGCGAAATCAGGTCAGGCAGCCAGTCGGGGGTTGAGGCCACGTTGCGCAGGCTGCGGGTTCTGGAGCCAGCTGCCGAAACCCGAGTCGGCGAGGTGCGCTGGTAGGTTTGGCTAGTGCCGGTTGTGCCGGTCGGCTGGCCACCGTGGGCGGCGCGAAACTGCTGGAGCTTCTGGCTGACGGCAATCGGACGCTGGCCCGTGCGGCTCCATTGCAGCAGATTATCCACCGTGACGCCACAGAGATTCACCATGGGAATGTCGTAGAGGCGCTGCAACAGCTCCCGATCCTTCGTGACCAGCACGACCAGACTGCCGGGAGTGGCTTCGGCCAGCCCGTAGGCACAGCGCCCTACCGCCAGTGATACCCGACTGCGCCGCGTTAGCGCCTGACCCGAACCCACCTTGAGCGAGGCATGATGGCCGCTGATATCGGTGATTCGCCAGCCGCTGGCCGCATAGAACCGATTGAAGGCCTTGGCGATCCGCTCCAGATCCGGGTCGGGCGAGCGGTCAAACTTCAGCTTCATCTCCTCGTAGACCACCTGCGGCACATAGCAGCTGCCCACCCTGGAAAACTCTCGCCATTCGCTGGGTGTGGCGGCAGAGAGGGCGCTAATATCAAAGACCAATATGACGGGAGGCACAGCGACCATGATTCACCTCAGTTCTGTTTTCACCCAAATCAACCCCTGAATTCGCCTGGTTTGCAGCTGGCAATTTTTAGCTAGATTTTTAGGCTAAATTTGAGCACCGTTAGCACCTAACCCCCAATTCCCAACCGGCCAGCCAAGCTTGGTGTTAAGGGTAGCAAAGTTGCTGCCATTAGGAACAAAATTAGCAGGCCCAGGGCAGCCCTGGCATCGTCGGGTTCGGTCAGCTCATTCAGGGCAGGGCGTTCCAGGTCGCGCTGTAAAAATAGAATCACAATTGCCCAGTAGAGGGACAGGGGATTTACCAGGGCGGCTAGACCCAGAACAATCAGGGTGGCGACGGTGGTGCGTCCGGCGATTTTGCGGCCATAGATGGCCTGGACAATGCGGCCTCCGTCTAGCTGGCCCGCTGGCATCAGGTTGATTGCGGTCACTACCAGCCCCAGCCAGCCCAGGATCACCAGCGGATGCACATCGACAATTTCGGCCTGCACCGAGTTGCCCAACACGATCCGGGCCATGGTGCCGACTAAAATCGAGCTTTGCAAGAACTCAGCTGGCACCTGGAAAAAACTGCCGGGATGGGACAGCACCAGCCCCACCACCAGCATGGCCAGGGCCAGCAATCCCCCTGCGGCAGGGCCAGCAAAGGCGATGTCAAACAAAACCGTGCGGTTGGGCAACAGCGACTCAAACCGCCTCAGCCCCCCAAACGAGCCAATCTGCCAGGTGGGAATAAAAAACGGCGGACTCAATCGCACCTGGTAGCGACGAGCCAGCAACCAGTGGCCCAGCTCATGGGCCAGCAGCACAGCCCAGATGCCGCTGGCAATCGGCAGCACCTCGGCCCAGCGGTTGGGCGCGCTCGAAAAGTCGAAGCCCTGCATCAGGCCACCTACCTCCAGGCTGGTCGCTACGGTTGCCAGGGCCAGAATTCCGGCAAAGATCGTCTGGGGCAGGGTCGTGGGCTTGGGGTCGTTGGCGCTGGGCAGCACCACCACCACGGGTTTGGCCTCGACGCCTTCCACCAGAAACAGACGGTAGCGATCCGGCAGCCGTTCTTGCAGCAGGGCGGTTAGCTGCTGATGCACCTGGTCGGGTTCCCCGCGCAGGTTGCCCCGAAAAATCGCGCCGTTCTGATAGGCAATAGTTTCTGTGGCAAAAAAGCTGTCGATGCCAAAAATCCCCTTCACGGTTTGCAGATCTTCGGCGGGCATGGGTACCAGATCGGGGCCGCTCGCAGACGAGTCGGCAGGCGAATTGGCGGGTGGGGCTGGATCAGCGGTCGAAAGCGAGTCTGGAAGCGATTCCGGGGATGATTCTGGGGATAATTCTGGGGGCAGCGTCAGGGAAGACAGAGACGGCAGTTTCTCGGCCTCCTGGGCGGCAGTCCGCAGCTGGCGGCCCAGCCCAATGTAGGACAGAATCGACAGAAACAGCAGCATTAGCACCCCAGCCAGGTTGAGATAGATGCCAAAAGGCACTAACCCAAAAAACAGCAGCCAGGGCAACATCAGCACGACCGACTGGAGCCAGGCCAACAGCCCAACTTTTCCCATAGGCTGGGCTCGGTAGAACCCCCAGCCCAGAATCGCCAATGCTGCAACAAGTATCAAACCTGTAATCATTCGGTGCTTTCTCCTACAAAAGACCCTCCAGGCGACGGCGCAGACGATCTAGCTCGGTATCGCTAAAGTCGCTGGCCTGCTCTGGTTCGGTCTGGCGGTTTGCATCTGCTTCGGGCTGCCAGTCGGTCTGCTCGACGTTGGCTTCCGGAGGAATCGCCAGCATGCCTTCTGGCACCAGTTTGCATTCGTAGTCGGCGCTCTGGCAGAACTCTTCGATCTCTTCGGCCTCAAAGCGCTCAACCGTAGGGCTGTTGAAGTCTTGGGCTTCGAGCAGCAGCGCGTATCGCAGGGCGTCCTCTTCGGATTCAAACATCAGCACTACGTTTTGATCATTCACCTTCAGCGTGTGAATACCCTCATTCTCAGTGCGCGCATTAAACAACAACACAAACACCTGCATCAGCAACTCTCCGCAACAACATGGCTCGGCCCATCGGAGCTGGTTTCGCTCAAGGCCCGGTTCAACGTTCACCCTGGCCAGATCGCTTGATCTAGCTGGGTTCAGAATTAAGGTTAAGTTTAGCCCTTCTACTTTCATTGTCAGCCTTTTTCAAGCTGATGGAACCCGAAAAACCGTAAGTCACTGGCGATCCCAATCCTCAGCAGTTGCTTCAAGATTTATGCGCTGCTCGGCTGATTGCAATTTCCAATTGACCTTGCCCTCTTGCTTCCCCTTACCAGCAAGTTTATTCTTCATAAGAGTCACTGACATCCAACGACTCGGGAGCGCAGTCCTGAACCGCCCACTGGTCGCCAGGAAGCTTAAAGCAACCTTCCTGATGAGACTCCACCCGCCTGCTTGATTGTCACGCCCACAAAAATGCTCGACTATGACAGGGTTGCCGCCTCTCTTGCAGTTCGAGGCTTGTCGCACTCTCAAGCAACCTGTTGGGGAGTCAGCTGGTTGACTGTGTCACTATCACCAGCCCGACCGAGCCTTAGCCCAAGCGATAGCCCGACCGGTAGCCAGCGCCAGTCTGAACCTGCGCCAGTCTGAACCCGCGCCAGTCTGAACCCGCATCTGTCATAGAGCATGTCAGAGCGTATTTGTCAGGTAAAACCTCTATGACCCAACCCAATCCTAATCCGCAGCCCCATCGCCGCTCGCGGCGGCTGGCCCAAATGGTTGTTTTGGGTGGTGGCGTGGTGCTGATCGGGGCGGTAGCGGCAGGCTGGTGGGCCTGGCGGTTTATTAATAACCAGCTCGCGCCGCTGGTGGCCGAAAATTTGAGCAAAACCTTTGACCGTCCGGTGGAGGTGGGGCCAGTCGAAGGGGTGTCGCTCACAGAGCTGCGGTTTGGCCGCTCGACGATTCCGCCAACAGCGACCGACCCAGATCGGGTCACGGTGGAGGCGGTGACGGCCCGGTTTAATTTGCTGGAACTGCTCTGGGATCGCACCCTCAGCCTGGACGTAACGCTGGTGCAGCCCGATATCTACATTGCCCAGGATCGGGAAGGGCTGTGGATCACCACCCAAATTCAGGAGTCAGACGAGCCGCCCGGCCCGATCTCGATTGAGCTGGATAGCCTGCGGATCGAGCAGGGCACGGCCCAGCTGGTTCCCTATGGCGAAGTCGAATCCTCCCGGCCCGTCGAGACGGACGGCCAGCCCAACCCCAGCCGCGATGAAGACGCGCCAGCCACCCTGCCGCCCAGTCAGGCGGTGAATCCGGTCGTGGGCCTGAACCAGATCAATGGGGTCGTCACCTTTCGCAACGACAACAAGCTGATCGGCTACGACGTGGCGGCGCGGCCCGAAACCGGCGGCAGGCTGCGGGTCGAAGGCAATACCAACCTGGACGTGGGCGAAACCACCCTGGCTGTCGAAAGCCGCGATCTGCTGGCCCCTGACATCAGTCTGCTGGTGCCACTGCCGCTCAAGCTGCGGGCCGGACGGCTAGCTTCGGATCTGGAAGTGCTGTTTCCGCCTGACGAGCAGCCCTTGCAGTTCAACGGCAGCCTGCGGTTTAGAGACGTAGTGGGCCAGCTCGACGGGGCTCCCCAACTGTTCCAGGATGTGAACGGGGCGCTGCGGTTTCAGGGCCAGCGCATCAGCTTTCAAGACTTTCGCGGCAGCTATGGCCAGATTGCCACCCAGGTCAGCGGCGGCCTCGACACCCAGCGGGGCTACAACCTGAAGGTGCGCGTTCCCCAGGCCAGCGTTGCCAACATTCTGGACACCCTGGATCTGGCCGCTGCCGATTTGCCCGTGGCCGCGACGGGTACCTTTCAGGCAGAGTTTGCTGTCACGGGCGCGATTGACCAACCAGCCGTCAGCGGTACGGGCCACAACCTTCAGCCCGTTCAGATCGACCGCCTGCGGTTTGCCCAGACCCAGGCCCAGTTCAGCATCACGCCCCAGGCGGTGGTAATCAACCAGTTTCGCGCCCTGCCGGAGGCCGGGGGGGCAATTACCGCCCGAGGACGAGTTAACCTGGGCGAGCGGGCGGGTCTGGTGGTGGATGTTCAGGCCAACGGGCTGCCGGGCGACGCAATTGCTAGCGCCTATGGGGCCAGCAGTCCCAACTTCAGCATCGGTCAGGTGGATGCAACGGCCCAAGTGTTTGGTCCGCTCAACGCCGTCCAGACCGTGGTGCAGTGGCAGGCTCCCCAAGCCACCTATCCGGGCCGGGGCCGGGTCGTGATCGCCAACCAGATTATTCGCTTCGAAGACACGGCGGTGCTGGCTGCGGGTGGCATTGTGCGTGGCAACGGCCAGATCCGGGACGGGCGCTGGCAGGCGGCCCTCAACACCAGCGGCATTGAGTTGAACCAGTTCAATCCCGAGCTGCGCGGTCTATTCAGCGGCGATTTTCGGCTGGGGGGCAGCCTGAGCAACTTCAGCCCCGAGGCGATCCAGGCCGAAGGCGACCTGCGGCTGTCTGAAGGGCTGGCAGTCATCTCTGGCCCGCTAAAGGCCTCGGTGCGTTGGCTGGGCGACCGGCTGCAAATTGTTCAGGCGGCGGCTCCCGGCTTCCGCAGCGACGGCTTTATCTTTGCCCAGCTTCAGGGCAGTCCTGGGATTGAGCGTCTGGATCTGAATCTGGATCTAACCGGCTACCGGCTGGCCGACCTGCCGGTCGAGTTGCCCTCCCAGGTGCAGGTAGCGGGCACAACTGACTTCAGCGGCAGAGTGACGGGGCCGCTAGATGCGATCAAAGTCGCGGGTCAGCTGGGGTTAAACAACTTTGCTGTCAACACCTTCGCCTTTGAGCCCCGGTTGGCGGGGGATGTCCAGTTTGCCCTCAACCAGGGGGGCAGCCTTGATCTGCGCGGTCAACAGGACCGGATCGCCCTGGTGCTAGACGATCGCAACCGCCCCCGCTCTTTCTATGTGCGTCAGCAGGACACGATTGCCGAAGGGCGCGGCAACGGCGACCGTCTGCTGGCTTCGCTGACCAACTTTCCTCTAGAGGCGCTGAATCTGACACCCGCAACCACGGTGGGGTTGAGCCAGGTCAGCGGTCGGCTCAACGGCAATTTCGACATCAATTTGGCCAACCTG
Organism: Elainella sp.; assembly: GCA_046080625.1. Taxonomy (GTDB): domain Bacteria; phylum Cyanobacteriota; class Cyanobacteriia; order Elainellales; family Elainellaceae; genus Elainella. The sequence continues at coordinate 9,867 of JBJTUI010000332.1, forward strand.
GCCAATCCAGCCGTAATCGGCGAGGTGGCCATCGCTAACCCGGCCATCGACTACATTGCAGCCGACTCGTTTACCGGCAAATTCCGCTATATCAACGGCGTGGCGGTGCTGGAAGAGGGAGCCGAACTCAAGCTGGGCAACAGCCGCTATTTGCTAGAAGGACGCTATGACCCCGGAGTCGATCCCCAGTTTCAGGGAGCGGTGGTGGCCGACCAGGGCCGCGTCGAAGATATCTTTGCCCTGCTGCGCTGGTTTGAACTGGGCGATCTGGGCCGGATTGCCCCGGCAAACTATGCCAGCAGCGCCGATGTCGCAACCGTTTCTGTCGGACTGCCCAACGCCACTCTGCTGAATCAGCTGCGCCGGTTCTCGGAAGTCAACGCCCTCTACCGCCAGCAGGTGATCGCCCGCGAGCGCAGCACGATCTTGCCGGAGCTAGATACGCTGGAAGGCGGCTTTACAGGCCGCGTCAATCTGGCCTATTCCAACCAAGCTGGCCCCAGCCTCGATTTCGATCTGAGGGGGCAGGACTGGCTGTGGGGCGACTGTCGCTCGATCAGTCAGCCGCTGGGCGACCCGCTGACGCTGGATCTGTCGGTGCCGCTCAATCAACGCAGCTGTCGGCAGTATCGGTTAGACCAGGTGATTGCCCAGGGCAATTTGCAGAACGGAGTTGTCACCCTGCTGCCCGTGCGACTGGAGTCAGACGATTCGCTGTTAACCTTTTCGGGCCAGGTCGGCGGCCCAGAGCAGTCGGGCCAGCTGATTGCCCAAAACGTGCCGGTGGCTCCCGTCCGCGATCTGCTGCGGCTGCCCGTCAATGTAGAGGGCGTCCTGAACGCCCGAGCCCAGCTGGGAGGCAGCGTTGAAAACCCGGAACTGGACGGAGAAATCAACCTAGTGGATGGGCAGGTCAACCAGACCCAGCTTGACTCCACCCTACGCACCCTGTTTGGCTACAACGACGCCCGCCTCAATTTCAACAGCCGCTTCGTCGCCCCCGAACCAGCCGCCCCCGAACTAGTTGCCTCCGCCCCCGAACCAGTTGCCTTCGCCCCAGTCGCCCCACCTCCCCCATCTCCCCCACCCTCCCCATCCCCCACCCCACCCAACCTGCTCACCGACGACGCCTTCCTCTTCACCGGCAGCATCCCCTACAAGCTGCCCTTTGCCACCGTCGCCCCTGCCGATTATCAGCTCAGTGTGGATCTGAATGTCCGCAACGATGGACTCAGTCTGATCAACCTGTTTACCGACCAGGTAGCATGGCGAGGCGGCGATCAGGGTGCTGTGCAGCTCCAGGTGCGGGGTGTGCTGCCGCCCGACCAGTTCGACTTTAGCGCCCTAACGGCCAGCGGACGGGCCGAGTTCACCAATGGCCGGATCGACGCCAAAGCCCTGGCCGAAGACCTGACAAACGTCAACGGCACCATTCTGTTTGAGCAGGACCGGATTCGGATTGCTGAGCCGTTGGTGGGTCAGTTGGGCGAAGGCGGCAACAGCAGCACTGGCGGGCAGCAGCTGGCGGTTACAGGCGTGCTGCCGTTGCTTTATGCCCTGCGGGACAACGACCCGGACATTGCCAATCCGCTGATGGTTCAGCTCAACAATTTGGCCCTCGATCTGACTGACCTATATCGGGGAGACGTAAATGGTGAAGTCCTGATTACTGGCGCAGCTCTGGCTCCCCAAATTGGCGGCCTGATTACCCTCAGCAATGGCCGAATTTTGATTCCCAATCCCCAGGCCAACGTGCCGACGGCCACAACTGCGCCAACCGCTTCAGCCGCGTCGCCCTTCAATCGGGGAAGCGGTGTCTTCATCCCGCCCCAATACGATGCCCTACAGGTGGTGCTAGGCGAGCGGCTGCGCGTCACTTATGACCCGGTGCTAAACTTCCTGGTTCAGGGCACCCTGCTGGTCAGCGGCAGCCAGCCCGATCCACTTCTGGATGGCGTTGTGCAGCTGCGCAGCGGTCAGGTCAACCTGTTTACAAACCAGTTCAATCTGGATCGGGGCTATCGCAATACCGCCGAGTTCAATTCGGCCCAGGGGCTTGATCCGACCCTCAACGTCAGTCTGGTGACTTCGGTACCAGAAGTGACGCGCTTCCCCAATCAGACCAACTCGCCCTTCCCCGTCTCAGAAATTGTCGATGACGCTTCGGCAGGTGATTTTGGTGCCCTCCAGACGGTGCGGGTGCAGGCCCGAGTTGAGGACAGTCCCGCCAGCCAGCTGTTTGAGAATTTGGAGCTGTCTAGCAGCCCCCGCCGCTCGGAAACCGAAATTCTGGCGCTGCTGGGCGGTGGCTTGGTTGGCGGCAATGCCACCACTGCTCTGGCCAGCCTGGTCGGCTCGTCGCTGCTGACGGAGCTGCAAAACCTGGTCAACGACACGCTGGGCATCACCGACTTCCGGCTGTTCCCCACCACGATTATTTCCCAGGACTCCCGAACCACCAGTCTGGCCCTCGCCACCGAACTCGGCATCGACCTGACCGACAATCTCTCGGTGTCGGTGCTGCAACTGCTTACCGTGCGGGAACAGCCCCAGTTAGGCCTGCGCTATCGGCTCAACGACCAGTTCCTGCTGCGCGGCTCCACCAACTTCAATGATGAGAGTCGGGCGGTGCTGGAATTCGAGACGCGGTTCTAGCTGGTCAATTCTGGCTGGCCGAATCTGACTGGCCAATTCTGACTGGCCGAATCTGGCCGGTTCTGGCTACATCTTCTAGCTACATCAGCGAATCCCGCTCCCAGTGGCTCCCTTCCCAGTACCCCCATGCAAAAAGCGGAGCAGCAATGACGCCTCTCCGCTGGGAACTTCAGGACTTTGGCAAACTAGAGACCCAGATGTCTCCCTAGCTCAGGGATTCCAGGTAGTCGCGCACCTGGTTGCGGCGCTTGGGTTGACGCAGCTTTTGCAGTGCCTTCGCTTCGATTTGCCGCACCCGCTCCCGAGACAGATCCAGGGCGCGGCCAATTTCGGCCAGGGAATAGGGCTGACCATCGCCCAGGCCAAACCGCATCTGGATCACGTCGCGTTCGCGGCTGGTCAGGTCGGTCAACAGCTTTTGCAGGTCGCGCTGGAGGGCTTCCCGCATTAGGGTTTCTTCCGGCGATACGTCTTCGGTTTCGAGCAGCTCGCCCAATTCCGTATCGCGTTCTTTCCCCACCTTGGTTTCGAGGGAAACGGCGCGGGGCACCCGCAGCAGCACTTCCCGGACGCTGGAAGCCGTGGTGTCCAGCTCGGCAGCAATGTCTTCCATCGTCGCCGTCCGGCCCTTCTCCTGGGAGATCTTACGCTGGGCTTTTTTAATTTTGTTCAGCTTCTCAGTGATGTGAACCGGCAGCCGAATCGCCCGGCTCTGGGTAGCAATGGCGCGAGTAATGCCCTGACGAATCCACCAGTAGGCATAGGTGCTGAACCGGTAGCCCTTGGTCGGGTCAAATTTCTCGACGGCCCGCTCCAGACCCAGAGTACCTTCCTGGATCAGGTCGAGCAGCTCCAGACCGCGATTTTGGTATTTTTTGGCCACGGAAACCACCAGCCGCAGGTTGGCCTTGATCATGTGATCCTTGGCCTTGGTGCCGTCGGCAATCACCTGTTCCAGTTCGGTGACGCTGATCTCGGCTAGCTCGGCCCAGCGACGCTTGCCCACAGCCTGGATCGGCTTCAGCTCGGCCACATCCACGCCTGCTTCGTTGGCCCAGCGCTCCCAGGAGGGCCGGTGTCCCAGGAAGGAGACCAGACGGTCGTGGACTTCAATTAAATGCACGTATTTGGCGATATCAGGATTTTCTGCGGCAGCTTCGTTGCGCAGTTCAATCAGCCGCATGTGGCGTTGGACCGACTGAGCTTCCGAGACTTCTTCATCGCGCCCCAGCAGACGAACCCGGCCAATTTCCTGGAGGTAGAGACGAACCAGATCGGTAGTGCGTCGTCCTGCGCTGCGACCAGGATTGACGTCATCTGTGTAATCTAACTCTAGATCTTCAACGGCTTTTTCCAAGTCGGCGCTTTGAGGCTCGTCATTGAATTGGAACGACATTGCGCTGGATGACTCATCAAATTCGGAATCAGCGTAAAAAGGAGTTTCTGGCATATGCTTGTCTCGATTACTCCAGGTAACAAGGGGGCGATTCAATGGCCTTAACTAAGAACCTACTCAATAGAGTTCCCACGACTGTGATTCAAGTACCAGGACTTGCAAAACAATCTGAATGTTTCGAGGTGAAAGGCAGTTCTTTCAAAATGAGGGAACAAATCCAATGGCAACCTTGATGATTTGGGTAGTGAAATAATGCAGTTTTTGCTTGTTCAGCTGAAGATTCAACCATGCTGGTGAATCGAGCTCGTTCAGTAGAGCAACCCCATGATTAGCAAGCTGTTAGGACTGGAGGATTTGCCTCTTCATTCCCTAAGCTGTCTTGGGTTCTATTGAGTTGAGCTACTTAGAATTAGCTGGCTAGAAGGGTTGCCCATGCAGAAGGCTCCTGCGAGATTTACCTCTATCGGTAGTACATCTATCTACATCACTTCTATCGCTATTTCCTGACAGGATTGTTGAATTATTGATAGAGGCTCAATCAAGTTAGAGTGAAGTTTTCCTGAAACTCGAAGCGAATGTGCTTAAATGCACGGTTAATTTCTCCGCTTTAGCGGCAGCTTGATTGAGGAATAGGCAGGTATAGCCTCGACAGGCTCGCCTATTGGGTCGCCTCCTGTAGCTGCGCCGCAACCCGCTCTCCAAACTCCGGGTCGATATTGGTGAAGCTGAGGAGCTGGAGATATTCTTGCAGGGTGAGCCCTGTGGCCTGAATTAGGGCCACCGCCTGCGCTTCGATCTCGCGCTGAATCTGCTGAGACTCAAATTCCATTTCGGCTCCCTGAAGCTCTGTTTCGCGGCCTTCAATCAGGGCCAGCACCTGGAGGTAGGCCTGGACAAACTGATGAATTTTTTCGGCTGAAATGTCGTCAGCGTCGAGGCGGGTCGGCTCTGGGGTCAGCTCAAGTTGATTTGCGGGTACGGAGGGCGGCTCGGCAGCTATGGCGGGTGTAGCAAATCCCAGGGTAATCAGCCAGATCAGCGCCAGCTCCAGGGCCAGAACTCGACAGCGCCCGCTGCTTCCCAGGGTTCCTAGCCGAACAGCTATTTGCCCAACCCTGAGCCAAATTCTGGACCAAACTTTAGGCCAAATAACCCTGAGCCAAATAACGTTCAGCCCCAATTCGGGCCAGCCTAGCCTCATGCTTGCCCCCTAGGAACTCAGAACCAGATTGTCGCGATGCACCACGGTTTCTTCGCCCTCGTAGCCCAGAATTTTGGCAATTTCGTCCGAGTGGGAACCGCGAATCTGTTGGAGTTCGCTGTGGCTGTAGTTGACGATGCCGCGCGCCACCTCCTGGCCCGATAAGTCACAGAGCTGAACCGCATCCTGACTCTGGAATTCGCCCTCTACCTCTTTGATTCCAGCCGCTAGCAGGGATTTACCGGCTTCTTGAATCGCCTGCACCGCCCCCTGGTCGAGGTAGAGTTTACCGGCAGGCACCAGACCGTGAGCAATCCAGCGCTTGCGAGCATTGACGGGCAGCAGCTGGGGCTCAAAGATTGTCCCGAGCGATTCCCCTTGAATAATCTTTTCGATATTTTGGGGCGAGCGGCCCTCTGTGATCACTGTACGAACCCCAGCCGCTGTGGCAATTCGGGCCGCCGAAATTTTAGTCACCATGCCACCCGTGCCCCAGCTAGTGCCCCGATCGCCGACCTCAACGTTGAGGGACTCCAGTTCATCGATCTGATTCACGAGCGCAATCGGCTGGGCGTTGGGGTCATAGCGCGGGTCAGCCGAATAGAGCCGATCGACATCGGTGAGCAGGAACAGCCAATCGGCCTCGACCAGACTGGCCACCAGGGCCGAAAGGGTATCATTATCGCCAAACTTGAGTTCTTCGACGGCCAGCGTGTCGTTTTCGTTGACGATTGGAATCACGCCGAGGTTTAAGAGCTGCCGGAAGGTGCGGTAGGCGTTGACGTAGCGGCTGCGCTGCACCAAATCGCTGCGGGTCAACAGCACCTGGGCAATCGGCTGCTGTAGGGCTGTAAACAGGTCGTCGTACACCCGCATCAGCCGCCCTTGGCCAACCGCCGCCACGGCCTGCTTCATAGAAATCGTGCGGGGGCGCTCGGTTAAGCCCAACCGCATACAGCCAACCCCCACGGCTCCAGAAGACACCAAAATCACCTGGTAGCCCTGACGACGAAGGCGACTCAGGGTATCAACCACCTGGGCAATCGTCGCCAGAGCCAGATAGCCAGTGTCGGGCTGGGTGAGGCTAGAGGTGCCAATTTTGACGACGAGGGTGGGTGGGGCAGAAGATGGGGTGCGAGACATGGTGGTTCAGGGGCACAGGCGACTGTAGGATCTTTGGGTATTTAGTATCTTCTGGTATTTAGGAGTCTTGTAAAAATAACCTGAGCAGGCAAGGGGCTTAAGCCCCTTGTTCAAGCCAGTAGACCGATCCAGGTGATCAACTTATTCGTACAAGCTGCCTTAGTATCTTCTGGTATTTGCTGCGCTTGTTGGGGGCCGGGTTCATTGTCCTCGGATTCATATCTTACTTGTTTACTGGTTGCTGACTGATAGTTGCTAACTGGGTGCAGCAATCCAGGGGCTTTAAAGCTCAAAACGCCGACCTGCCGTGACAGCAAAGGCCGACGCTCTGAATTGCATCAATAGGAATTTATGCCTCAAGGTCTTTATATAGGCTGACCTCGATTGATCTACTCAGAATCTAGCAAGAACAGTACCAGTTCTGAATTTCCTTTACATTTTCTTTAGAATGTTTCCCAAGCCTCAAATTTTATTGAATTATGTGAGGTTTTATTGCTAGGGGCTTAACGTCACGCCGAGAATTTGGGAAAGCCAGACCTCGAAGTTGCGCAACAGATGGAGCTGCTGGAGTTTGGCCGGGTTGACCATCGGCTCTACCAGAATCGTGAACATACCGAGGCGGTTGCCCGCCAGCACGTCAGTAAACAGGCGATCGCCCACCATCGCCACCTGCTCGACCGGTAGACCCATCGACTCGACGGCCTGCCTTAGCTTACGGCGCGACGGCTTGCGAGCCCCCAAAATGTAGGGCAGATTGAGCGATTTGGCGATGCGACTGATTCGAATCTGACTGATGTTGTTGCTGACCAGCCACACCTGCACCGACGGGCTGATTTGCTGGAGCCACTGCTGAAGCTCAGGCGAAGTTTCCGCCATGCTGATGGGCACCAGCGTTTCATCCACATCCAGCACGAGCCCCTTCAGGTTCTGCTGCTGCAAAATCTCTGGGGTCAAACTGAGGATCGGGCTGCCGAGAATCAGGTCAGGTTGTAGTAATTTACCCCAGGACATAAATCAGAATGAGAATTTTGGCCATTGCTAGTCTTTACTAGCTCTATTGTCCCCAGCGGAACATCTGCTGCTTCAATTTTGCAATAGATTTTGTGTTAGGTCGGCGCAGACAGCGTTTAACAGCACCTCTGGGCGCAAGCTTTGGAGGCGGGTTTACCTACCAGGAGTCAAGAGCGCAAAGCAGCCCATTCAACCCGTGGCCTGAATCAGATTAGCTTGACTCAAATTAACTTGAATCATTAGCCCGAAGCAGCCGGCTTGAAAATCAGTTTGCCGCCGGTTTAGCTTCCCGGGCGTCGTGGATCTTGTCCTGGGCTGCCTCGTGCTCAGCCAGGGTTTTGCTGAAGACATGAGTGCCATCATAGCGCGCCACGAAGTACAAGTATTCGGTGTCTGCCGGGTTCAGCGAAGCTTCGAGACTGGAAACTCCGGGGCTAGAAATGGGGGTAGGCGGCAGGCCGACGTTTTTGTAGGTGTTGTAGGGCGAAGGCGTATCGACCTGATCCCAGGTTAGCGGCTGGTCTGGCGTTTGGCGAATTCCCAGGGCATATTCTACGGTTGGGTCGGCCCCCAGCGGCATCCCATCCCTGAGCCTGCGGGCAAACACGCTGGCAATCTGGGGGCGCTCTTCGCCGATCACAGCCTCTCGCTCCACAATGCTGGCCAAGGTGGTCCATTGCAGCAGATTGTAAGGCGTCACACCCTTGCCCTGCTCAAACACGGGCAGCGCTATTTCCTGAAAGCGGGAGAGCATCTGATCGATCGCGAGCGGCGGCGTCAGGGTGCCCGCAAATTTGTAGGTGTCGGGGTAGAGAAACCCTTCCAGATGGGGAATGCCTTCGGGCAGCCAGGAAAATTTGTCGCGAGGAATCTGCCTGACCGCCGCCAAAAACTCCTCTTTGCCGAAATAACCCTGCTCGGCAAAATAATCGGCCATTTGCTGGATCGACCAGCCCTCGGGGATGGTGAAACTGTTTTGAACGACCTCACCCCGCCAGATCTGGTCAGCAATCGAATCGAGCGGTTCAGTCGGCGACAGTTCATAAATTCCCGCCTGGAAACTGCCTTCGCG